>JANLQC010000271.1:0-4050 GCA_031367575.1 Betaproteobacteria bacterium
CAGTCCCATCGCCCGCATCAGCGCCTGGAGTCGATTGCGGCTGCCCGTGTAGCCATGCTGCTCACACAACACTATGTAAATCCGTGGTGCGCCGTAGCGACCGCGATTGGCGTCAAATACCTTGCGGATGTCCACGCGCAACCGTTCGCGCTCCTGCTCGCGCATTGACGGCTCGCGCCGCCGCCAGAAGTGGAATCCTGATTGAGTAACGCCGAGCAACGGGCAGACCACTGACAGCGGGTACATCAACAGCTCGGCAAGGATAAAGGTGTACTTCACTGGCTCTCTTTCGCAAAGTACCCGTTCGCCGTATACGGCTCACCTTTTTTTAATATGCTGACCTCCATTTTCGCGCGTGATAGCTCGGCGCGAAGACGGGTGATTTCTGCCTGTTCCGGACTGACCGCGCGGCGACCGGCTGCAACGGTCAACTGGCCTGCGTCGTACTGTTTTTCCCCGTGCTGAATCAGCTTGGGCAGTACGTCAAACTTGCGCGCTCAGTCGGCAGTACTGAGGTTCTCAGCTTTCTTGTGACGCACCACCTCGGCTTTGAATTCCACCGCAAATACGCGACGCTTGAGTTGTTCTTTCTTGATGCCTTCCAATGCGTTATTCTTCTGTGCAACTTTTATGATTTTGCTTTCGTTAAGTACACAACGAAAAGCTTACAGGATCAACCATGATGATCCGGGATTGCGGGTGGCGGGCAGCGACCTCATCAAGGAATATTTGTATGCATTCGGTGTTCACCTGCGGCAGGATCAGCGAGTCGAATTCGCCGCTGACCACGTCGACCGCGCCGTAGGCGTAGGTGTACTCGTGGGTCAGCATGGCCCGGCACAGCGGTCGCATCGGAAACGGTGCCCAGCAACGGCGCACATCGCTGATTCGTCCAAAGCGGGCCTCGTCCTGGAACATCAGCTTGACCGGGGACGATCCGGCCCAGTCGGCAATCAGTCCGGCGAGCGTTTCGGGGAGTTTTTTTTCCCCGCCGCTTGCGCCACCGGGTCGCTCTGCGGGTGCTGTTTGTCCGGGGCCAGCTTGCGCCACCCATGCCGGTGCAGCAGCTTGTAGACCGTTGACAGCGCCATGCCGCGACCGAGGGCGGCTTCGAGTTCCGCCTTGATTTGCGGCACCACCAGAATTCCCCCTTTGCTGGCGCGCGCCAGGAACGGGGTGAGGATTTCCCGCTCGCGTTCAACACTCAGGAATTGCCGCCGTCTGCCGCCGGCGCGCTGGCGCTGGCCGTCGCCCACCGTTTCCCCGGCCAAAAACCGGTTGCGCAATCGGCACGTCCACGTGACCGATTGGCCGATCGCCCGCGCAGTCTCGCCCAAGCTCAGACCGTAGGCAAGTGGCAACACCACCGCCTGCGCTTGCCGCAATTCATCTATCGTCGTTGCTCGCCGGATCATCTCCTGCGCCATCTCCAACACTTCCGCTCCGCGTGCCGGCCTGCCCATTGTCGCCTCCGCATGTTGATTTGGAAGCAAGTATTATTGCACTAATGACGTAGAAATGGAATGAGATCCCCTGTTTGTAAATACAAAAAAGCCGCAACAAAACTGTTGCGGCTTTTTGTTCGGGCAAAGCAAACTTATGCCTTGTCTTCGCCCTTGGTCTGCGTGGACACGTAGTCCAGTTTTTCCTTGATGCGCGCCGATTTGCCGGAGCGATCACGCAGGTAATAAAGTTTTGCGCGGCGCACGTCGCCTTTGCGTTTGACTTCGATCGAGGCGATGGTCGGTGCGTAGGTTTGAAACGTACGCTCGACACCTTCGCCGGATGAAATTTTGCGGACAATGAAGGAGGAATTAAGGCCGCGATTTCGTTTCGCGATCACTACGCCTTCGTAGGCCTGCACGCGTTTGCGCTCGCCTTCGATCACGTTGACGTTGACGATCACGGTGTCGCCCGGGGAAAATTCCGGAACTTTTTTGGCGAGTCGCGCCATTTCTTCTTTTTCCAGCGTTTGAATCAGGTTCATGTTGTTTCCTTTCTGGTTTGCGGCTGAAGCATTTGCTTCATTTGCTTCATTTGCTTCACGCCTGTCGTACAGAGCAACCGAAACTTGGGTTGATGAACGCGTTTTGTTATGACAACTTCTTGCTTACCTGCGCCTGCCTGATTTCATCAAGCAGTTTCAAATCCTGTTTGTTCCAGGTCTTGCCATCCAGCAATTCCGGACGCCGGTTTTGCGTGCGCGCCATTGCTTCTTTGCGACGCCACGTTTCAATCTTCGCGTGGTCGCCGCTCATCAAAACCGGCGGCACCGCAACGCCATTCCAATTCTCCGGTCGTGTGTAATGCGGATGATCGAGCAAGCCATCACGCGCGGGAGAAAATGAATCTTCCACCGCCGATTGGCCATCGCCCAACACGCCGGGCAACAACCGCACCATCGCATCGATCAACACCATCGCGGCCAATTCGCCGCCCGACAGCACATAATCCCCTATCGATACTTCCAGATCAACGCGCGCCTGTATCAAACGCTCGTCAACACCTTCATATCGACCACACAAAAACACCAGCCCTTCGTGCTTCACCAATTCGCGAATGCCGTGATCCGTGATCGGCTTCGCCTGCGGTGTGACGTAAATTACTTTTGCATCCGTCACGCCGTTTGCAACTTGCTGCGCAAGCGCGGCATCAATGGCGGCATTGAGCGGCTCCGCCATCATAACCATTCCCGGCCCGCCGCCATACGGGCGGTCGTCGATGGTTTTGTAGGCATTGCTGGCAAATTCACGCGGGTTCCAGCAGGTCAGTGCCCACGCTTTCTCATCCAGCCCGCGCCGCGTCACACCGAAATCCGCAATCGCGTCAAACATTTCCGGGAACAGGGTGATGACATCAAAGCACTTGGTCACCCGCTCTTTCACAAAAATTCCCCGCTCCAGTTGACCGTGATTTGCTTCGCGCCACGATCCACTTTTACAATCACGTCGTCGATGAACGGAATCAGCGTTTCTTGCGTACCCATCATGACCACCAGCACATCGTTCGCGCCGGTTTCCATCAACGTTGCCACTTTGCCCAAATTGTTGCCCGCTGCATTCACCACGTCGCAGCCGATCAGGTCAAACCAGAAAACTTCGCCGTCGCCGGTTTTTTCCAGTGCGTCACGCGGGATGCCGATCTCGCGTTTCACCAGTTTCTCCGCCGCCGTGCGGTCATCGCAACCCTTTAGTTTGGCGATGACGCCTTTGACATTGACCGCAAAATCCTCCAGTTCAAATTCTTCCCAGCCGGTCGGGCCATTCAATAGCCACGACGCATAGGCATCGAGACTATCGGGGGAATGCGTGAACACCTGAAGTTTTAGCCAGCCCTTGATGCCGAACGGCGCGCCCACGCGCGCCATCACCACAATATCTTCGGCGTCTTTGTTCGTCGGATTACTTGGCGACTTTTTTGCCACGCTTGACCAGCTTCAAGACGGCGTCGGAAGCTTGTGCGCCTTTGGATTCCCAAAACGCCATGCGATCCATGGCGATACGAAAACCTTCTTCGGATTCGCTGGCCAGCGGATTGTAAAAACCGATGCGCTCGATAAAGCGGCCATCGCGTGCGTCGCGTGAATCCGCGACGACGACGTTATAGAAAGGACGATTCTTCGCGCCACCGCGCGCCATGCGAATAACTACCATTGCAGCTCCTGTATGGATTGATTACCGAAACACTCCGTTGACAACGGAGAACGGGCCGGTTGCGAACCGGGAACGATTCCCTGCAAACGCAGGAAAGCGTTGAATTATAAGCGGAAACGGTAAATGGGCGCAAGCGGCATATGGGCATATGGGCATGGAATGGGTTCAGTTGACGATTCGGAATTACTCAAACACAAGCACGGGCGCGGCCTTTCGAGCAATAATGGCTGAAAACGCGCGCCAGATGGCGGTCTACGTGACGTATACCGATATTTCCCCCAAAAACTTTTCATCTTCGCCCCCGATTAAAGCATTCGAGGGCAGGCTGCTGCGGGGATCCAGCCATGCGCAGGCGCTCAATTTCGGCCTGGGCTCTGTCATCCTCGCGAACGCGGGG
>JANLQC010000277.1:0-2588 GCA_031367575.1 Betaproteobacteria bacterium
GCGCGGCGAGTGCCAGCGCGCGCACGCCGGAGTTGCTGCGCATGGCGGCGGCGAAACCAATGCCCCATTTGTCGTCGGCAACCTGCTTGACCACGTCGGTCGATTGCGGAAATCCGCGCATCGATTTGGCAAGTGCTTTTCCGCCCAGCGCCTTCTCGCGCAGATACAACGCCAGCACCCGTTCGGCATCGACGCCATAGAGATGGATCGGATGATCGGCCCATGCCCCCCCGAGCCCGAGCTCGCCCCAGCGCGAAACCTCGCCCGTGAACACGCGCGCGACCTCGGTAAGTGCAAGGGCGGCAAGCGGATTGTCGGCATGCACAAAAATGGCCAAAGGGCCACTGAGCGCCTTCGCATCAAGCGACGCGTGCGCGACCCGAATGGCGATGGGTTCCACACCGGTCGCCGCACGAAACTCCGCCCGTTGCCCCGGCGTGAATTCGGCCCCCATCGGCGCAAACGCCGACGCCCCCGAGGCCAGCGCCGCCGGGGCGAAGCGCGTGCCTTTCAGATCCCATGCAAAACGAACACCCGGATGCGCCTTGGTGAAAATCAGCGCCAACGCATTCAGCATGTCGCCCATGTCGTTGTAGCCGACGACTTGGACTGCGCCATCGGCCGCGAGGTAACGGGCCGCCGCCGGCAGCGTGACGGCGTTGGGGCGATAGGTCGGCAATTGATCTTCGAGGCTGACCGCGTGCAGCGTGGCGGCGGCGAAAAGGCAGGCAAAGGCTATCGCGATTCTGCGCAAAAAATTTCCTGCGGTACAGTTCACCAACATATGCAGAACGCCATTTGGCGGGCCTCTCCAGACCTTTTTGCCACAAACACCGCGCCCAATGGCGATCTGCGCTTAAACATCGAGCACCAATCTACCATGCCGTGCGCGCGATACGCACACCATGATCTTGTCGCCCGTTTTGCGTTCGCGTTCGGTGAGGTATGCATCGCGGTGATCGGCTTCACCCGCGAGAAGTCGCGTCACGCAGGAACCGCAAACGCCCTGTTCGCAAGTGGTCATGTTGGCAATGCCATTGTCGGCCAAAACGTCGGCGATGGTTTTATCGGTCGCGACGGTGAAGGTGCCGCCACTGCGCGCGAGGGTTATTTCAAAGGCATTGCGGGATCCGGCCGAGGCCATCGGGTCGGCCCCGAAGTGCTCGACATGCACCGCCTCCGGCGGCCAGGAAACCGCCGCGACCGCATCGACCGCCGCCATGAATTCGCGCGGACCGCATAGATACAGGTGCGCACCGTCCTGATAATTCGGCAGTCGCGCACGCAGGTACGCCAGCATATCTGCGGGTGCCACGTCAAAATGAAATGAGACCTTGCCGCGAAATTGGTCGCCCGACAGCACATCGTAGAACGCGGCGTGCGCAATCGAGTGCGCGAAATAATGCATCTCGAACGACGCGCCGCTGTCCCGCAATTCGCGCGCCATCGCCATCAGCGGGGTCACGCCGATGCCGCCGGCAAGCATCACGTGGTGCGCCGCACGTGGCTGAAGTGGAAAATGGTTGCGCGGTGCGCTGATCGACAGAATGTCGCCGACGGCGACACGGTCGTGCAGGTTGCGCGAGCCGCCGCGCGAATCAATGGTGTGCTTGACGGCAATTCGGTAGCGGTCATTTTCATCGGGGCCATTGCAGAGCGAATATTGGCGCACCAGCCCGTTTTCGATCCTGAGGCTGATGTGTGCGCCCGGTGTGAATCGCGGCAATGCACCGTTGATGCTCACGAGCTCGAAAGACTTGATGTCGATGGCCTCGATGGCGATCCTGTTTACGCGCACACTCAAGGTATCGGCACTGCCAGCGGCGGTCGGGCGAAATCGCCTGCGCAGGTAGCCGCTGATACCAAAGTACGCCAACAGCGGCACCGATAGTGCGGCGGCCAGCAAGATCGCCTTTCCGGGAATTCCGCCAACGCTGCCGGTATGAAATGAATTCGTCCAGTAATAGAGCTGGTGCCCGCGGCTGCTCGCTTCATACGGAATGTAGCGCAACACCTTGCCGGTAAAGGCATCGAAATAAAAATCGCCGCGCGCGTTTTCGTGAGGGTGATCGCGCGCGATCAGGTAGCCGCTTAGCGGCGCATCGGGGCGCTTGCCCGGAAAACGCAACACCGCCTCGGCGGGCTGCGGTGACAGCAACTGCACCTGCCGCCAGAATGATTCCATCGACAACGCTGTGATCGGCGAATTGGCAACGATTGATTTTGGCGGCTTCTCGGGCAAATCGGAACCGGTCAGCGTGTAGAGTCCATGTTGCGCCCAATCGAAGGCCAGCGGCAACGCCGTCAGCACCAGCGCGAGCAGGACCAGGCTCGCATAGACGCTGATCGTTTTATGCCGGTTGAAACTTCGCGCAGGCCCCGTCAGGCGTGCATCGAATTTCAGCATGCCGACAACGCCACGCCCGCGCGCGGGCCACCACATCATCAAGCCGCCGCCGATGAGAAATACCGCAAACAGGATCGCGCAAATCGCCGTGACACCTCGCAATTCGCCATTATCCCCAAAACGCATCGTATGCAATTGTTCGACCGCGCCCATCACCCCGCCAAAGCGCGCGCGTTGCCCG
>JANLQC010000295.1:0-5000 GCA_031367575.1 Betaproteobacteria bacterium
GTGAGCCCGTCGGTCGAATCGGTCATGAACGCGAGCTACCAGCCATTGGCACGACCGATCTTCATCTATGTCGCTGAAAAATCACTGGCACGACCGGAGGTGAAAAATTTCCTGCGCTACTACCTCGACCACGGCGCGAAACTGTCGAAAGAAGTGAAATATGTGCCGTTGCCGGCATCGGCCTACAAGGTTAGCTGGGAACATGTGGAAAAGGGCAAGTTCGGCTCCGTTTTTGGCGGCGTCGCCGAAGTGGGCATCAGCATCGAGGAATTGTTGCGCCGCGAAGCGAAACAGTAATTCGCCACCGGAAAACACCAACCCGTGACTTCCGTCGGCATCGACAGCATCAACGGCGCGGCACACCGCAATTTGGCCGTGCCGGGCCGTCTCAATTTCAAATTTTCCCGCAACCTGAAAGAGCGCGGCGTCGAGGCGCTGCTATTTCTCGCCGCATTCTCATCGGTTGTCACCACAATCGGCATTGTTGTCATTCTCGTTTCAGAATCGTGGGCGTTTTTCCAGCAGGTGCGGCTAATCGATTTTCTGACCGACACGCAATGGACGCCGCTATTCGATGACGCGCATTTCGGCATCATGGTGCTGCTTTCCGGTACGCTGGTGTCGTCGATAGTGGCACTCACCGTGGCGATTCCGCTCGGCACCATCATCGCGCTATACCTGTCCGAATTTGCGCCGTTCTGGGTGCGCGAAGTGGCCAAGCCGCTGCTTGAATTGCTGGCCGGCGTGCCGACCGTCGTCTACGGCTACTTTGCGCTGATGGTGGTCACGCCGATCCTGCAATGGTTCTTTCCGGGCCTGCCCGGGTTCAGTTTGCTTTCGGCCGGATTGGTGATGGGCATCATGATCATTCCCACCGTGAGTTCGGTTTCGGAGGACGCGATGCGCGCGGTGCCAATGGCAATCCGCGAAGGATCCTATGCGATGGGTGCGACACGCTTGCAGACCGCGCTCTCGGTGGTTTTTCCGTCCGCTTTTTCGGGCAT
This sequence comes from Betaproteobacteria bacterium, assembly GCA_031367575.1. Lineage (GTDB taxonomy): Bacteria > Pseudomonadota > Gammaproteobacteria > Burkholderiales > Usitatibacteraceae > UKL13-2. Next base: position 1,005 of record JANLQC010000295.1, read on the forward strand.
CGCCGCAGCCTACATCCTCGGCATTTCGCGCGCCGTCGGCGAGACGATGGTGGTCGCGGTCGCGGCCGGCATGCAGCCGAATCTCACCTGGAATCCCGCTGATCCGGCCGCCACCATCACGGCGTATATCGTGCAAGTTGCGCTGGGCGATTTGCCGCACGGCAGCATCGGCTATCAAACCATTTTTGCCGCCGGCCTCACGTTGTTCCTGATGACGCTGATGTTCAACATTCTCGGCCACCGGCTGCGCAAACGTTATCGCGAAGTGTATTGAACACCATGACCCACATTGCCACCAACACCGAATCCGCCGCAACGGCAGCAACCGCCGCCAAAGTCAATCACATCCGGCGCCTGATCGCAAAGGCGAAGCGCCGCGATCTGATTTTCACCGTCATCGGTGTGGCGGCGCTGTCGCTCGGCATCGCGACTTTTCTGGCGCTGTTTGTCGATATGCTGGTCTCCGGATGGGCGCGCCTCAGCCCGGAGTTCTTCACCAATTTTCCCTCGCGCCGCGCCGAAAACGCCGGCATCCTGTCGGCGTGGGTGGGCTCGATGATGGTGATGCTGGTCACTGCATCCACCGCCATCCCGTTGGGGGTGGCCGCCGCCGTTTACCTCGAAGAATACGCACCGGCCAATTGGCTCACCGGCATTATTGAAATCAACATTTCCAATCTGGCCGGCGTGCCCTCGATTGTCTACGGCTTGTTGGCGCTCGGATTATTTGTCTATCGGTTCGGGCTTGGCCAGAGCGTGTTGTCGGCGGGCCTTACGCTGGCACTGTTGATACTGCCGGTGGTCATCGTCGCCACCCGCGAGGCGATACGCTCGATCCCGCGCGTGATCCGCGAAGGTGCCTACGCGCTTGGGGCCACCAAGTGGCAAACCACGGCCGACCACATCCTGCCCTATTCGTTGCCCGGCATCCTCACCGGATGCATCATCGGTCTGTCGCGCGCCATCGGCGAGACCGCCCCCATCATCACCATCGGCGCCCTGACCTTCATCGCGTTCCTGCCGCCCTCGCCTGTCAGCGCGACGCCGCCGTTCATCAATTTCGAGTGGCTCAATTCCGGCTTCACGGTGATGCCGATCCAGATGTTCAACTGGACTTCGCGGCCCGAGGAAGCGTTCCAGCAAAACGCCGCCGCGGCCGGCATGATTCTGGTCCTGATGACGCTCGCCATGAATTCACTCGCCATTTATCTTCGCCACCATTTGCGTAAAAGCATCAAATGGTAGCCAACAACACTTCGGAGCACGTCATGTCTGCCCTCCCCCGGGAACCGATTTTGCCCATTGCCGCACCCACCATCGTTTCCACCCCCGCCATCAAGGCGGCCGCGCGAAATTTCAGTTTTCATTACGGCGAGTTTCTCGCGCTGAAAAACATCAATCTGCCGGTGTATGACAAAAAAGTCACTGCCATGATTGGTCCGTCCGGCTGCGGTAAATCCACTTTCCTGCGCAGCTTTAACCGCATGCACGATCTCTATCCTGGTAACCGCTATCAGGGCGAGATTCGCTTCTTTCCCGACGACGTGAATATTCTTGCGCCGACGGTGGATCCGATCGAAGTGCGGATGCGGGTCTCGATGGTGTTTCAGAAGCCGAACCCGTTTCCGAAATCCATCTATGAAAACGTCGCCTATGGCCTGCGCGTGCGCGGCGTTCGCGACCGCGAATTGCTCGACGAAAAAGTTGAACAGGCATTGCGCAGCGCAGCATTGTGGGACGAAGTGAAAGATCGCTTGAACAGTCTCGCCTACAATTTGTCGGGTGGCCAGCAGCAGCGCATGTGCATCGCGCGCGCACTGGCTACCGACCCGGAGATCCTGCTGTTCGATGAACCCACCTCCGCGCTTGACCCGATCGCCACCGGCGCGATTGAAGAACTGGTGCATGAACTCAAGAATCGCGTGACGATATTGATTGTCACGCATAACATGCAGCAGGCGGCGCGCGTATCGGATTACACGGCGTACATGTATCTCGGTGAATTGATCGAATTCGATGAGACCAACAACATTTTCCTGAAACCGAAAAACAAGCGCACCGAAGACTACATCACCGGCCGCTTCGGCTAAAAAAACAAGGCAATCGACATGAGCGACAAACATTTATCGACCCAATTCGACAGTGAGCTCGGCGGCGTGTCTTCGCGCGTGCTTGAAATCGGCGGCGTGGTCGAAGCGCAACTGCACCACGCCATTGCCGCACTGCTCAATCGCGATCCCGAGGCCGCCGACCTCGCCTTGGCGGCGGGTGCGCGCGTCAATACGATGGAAATAGAAATCGATGGCGAAATTTCCGCCATCATCGCGCGCCGCCAACCGGCCGCGCGCGATTTGCGATTGTTGATCGCGATCTCAAAAACCACCGCCAATCTCGAACGTGTCGGCGACGAGGCGGAAAAAATTGCCCGCATGGTAAAGTCGATTGTCAGTGGTGACCACGGCCAGCGCATGCCGTCGGGTGAACTGCGGGTGGCGGCCGATCTGGCCGCATCGTCGTTGCGTAAAGCACTCGATGGATTCGCGCGACTTGACGCGGTGCGCGCAGTAACGATCCTCAAAGACGACGATTTGATCGACATGGAATTCAACGGATTTGTGCGAAAACTGATCACCTACATGATGGAAGATCCGCGCACCATTTCGCCCGGTCTTGATCTGTTGTTTGTTGCCAAGGCGCTGGAGCGAATTGGCGACCACGCCAAAAACATTGCCGAATTCACCATCTATGTGGTCAACGGTGCCGACGTGCGTCACCTGTCGCACGATGCGCTGGCATCGGTGGTGGCAACGTCATCCTGATCTGAGAATCGATAATTTACTTAATGAAAAATCAACCGCGTGTTCTGGTTGTCGAAGACGAACCGGCGATTGCCGAATTGGTGGCCGTCAATCTGCGTCATGGCGGATTCACGCCGATACTCGCCGCCGATGGTGACGCGGCGCAGCGTGAAATCAGCGCCGTGCTGCCTGACGTGATCCTGCTCGATTGGATGCTGCCCGGCGAGAGTGGTCTGGCGCTCGCGCGCAAATGGCGCAGCAACCCGCGCACCAAACTGCTGCCGATCATCATGCTGACCGCGCGTGGCGATGAGCCTGATCGCATTGCGGGATTGGATGCCGGTGCCGACGACTACCTGACCAAACCGTTCTCGGTGCAGGAAATGCTGGCGCGGGTGCGCGCGGTGCTGCGGCGGCGGGCACCGGAACTGGCAAGTGAATCGGTGTCAATCGGCGAATTGGTGCTTGATGCCGACGTCCACCGGGTCACTTATCGTGGTGCCGCACTCAAATTCGGCCCGACCGAATTTCGCCTGCTGCACTTTCTGATGAAGCATCCCGAGCGTGTGCATTCGCGCACCCAGCTGCTCGATAAAGTGTGGGGCGACCATGTGTTTATCGAAGACCGGACGGTTGATGTTCACATGCGCCGCTTGCGGGTTGCGCTCGGTGATGCCGATAAATTTCTGGAAACGGTGCGCAGTGTCGGTTATCGTATAACGGCAAACCCGACCGAGGGTTAGTCAATCTCGTTGTTCCTTCTGGCCTCCCGATGCTTTGGCGTCTCGTTTATTTTCTGTTCTTTCAGCTTTGCGCCGCCCTCGTCGGCGGCGCACTGGCAGACCTCGTGGCCGAGGGCTATCGCCTGCCGGGCGCGATGGCTGGCATGCTGCTGTCGAGCGCAATGTGGATGCTGGCCGATTCGCTGCGCGGCGAACAAGTGCTGCGCTGGCTGCGCATCGGCGACATACATGGCAGCGCGGTGCGCTACGGCTTTTGGGGTGAAGTCGCCGCGCGCGCACGCAAACTGGTACGCAACCAGCAAGAGCAGACCGAAAGCAGTGTGGCGCGATTGCAGGCGTTTCTGGCCGCCATTCAGGCTTCCCCCAGCGGCGTGATATTGATTGACCGGCAAAACCGCATCGAGTGGTGCAACCTGACCGCAGCCGACCAATTCGGCCTCGACGCCGAACGCGAT
>JANLQC010000318.1:0-2120 GCA_031367575.1 Betaproteobacteria bacterium
GGCGTCATAGGATAAAAAGGTGAAACACAAGCATTGGTGCGGTGTTTGACGGTATTGTGTCTGAAACGCCGCGCCAGTGCTGGGGTTTACCCTATCAAATCGTAGCAGGAATAATGGGTATCGCTGCGCTCCACCCATCCTGCGATGTTTCACATGCGCAGGACGGGTAAAACGCCCGGCCTGCCGCGCCAATCAACCGTCGATCTGGATGCCCTCGGCCTCGAACACGCGCTTTACCGTCGGGCGGGAGGCGACACGTTGCGCGTGTTTGCCCCATAGCGGATAGCGCTCTTTCATGTTGATGCCGATGCGGTTTCCCCAGCGGAAAAACACCAGCAGGTACGGATCGCAGACCGTGTATTGGCCGCCCATCGCGAATGTCTTGCCGGTGAGCATCTTTTCGATTTCGGCAAATTGTTTTTCCAGTTGCGCGCGTGAGGTGGTCTTCACATCCTCCAGGGCGGCGGCGCTGGTGGCATAGCGTTCCGGGCGGAATATTCCCGCGATCGAAATATGCACGCTGGACGCCAACCATGACATCAGCGCCAGTGCTTCAGCCTGTCTCCAGGTATCGCGCGGCCACAGACCTCGTTCGGCGTAACCACCGCCAAGATAGGTGAGGATGGCGACCGTTTCGGTGAGGATTTTTCCATCGACATTCAACGCGGGCACGCGGGCGCGCAAATTTATTTTCAGGAAATCGGCTTTCTTGTGCTCGCCGTCCTTGAGCGACACCAGCACGGATTCGTAGGCAATGCCCAATTCTTCGAGAACAATGTGGGTGGCCAGAGAGCATGAGCCAGGGGAGAAATAGAGCTTTATCATTTTGGAAACGTCCGGAGCGAGGTGGCGATATGGATCTGGCGACCGCGTCGCCAGAACGCTTATAGTCTCGTAATCAGGGAACTGGTGTCAAACCTGTTTCCACCCGCCTTTTGAACTTCCGCATAAAACTGGTCAATTTCGCCGGTAATCGGCAGTTTGGCCCCGTTGCGCTTGGCTTCGTCCATGCAAATTCCGAGGTCTTTGCGCATCCAATCGACCGCGAAACCGAAGTTAAACTCGGCTTTCAGCATGGTTTTGCCGCGATTTTCCATCTGCCACGATTGCGCGGCCCCTTTGGAAATGACATCCAGCACCAAATTGCCGTCCAATCCGGCTTTTTGCGCGAACGCGAGCCCTTCGGACAGCGCCTGCACCAGCCCGGCAATACAGATTTGATTGACCATTTTGGTGAGTTGCCCGGCACCGGAATCCCCCATCAGCGTGGTCGCCTTGGCGTAGCAATCGATGACCGGCTTGGCGTGGTCAAACGCTGCCTGATCGCCGCCGCACATGACCGTCAACTGGCCCTTTTCTGCGCCCATTTGCCCGCCGGAAACGGGCGCGTCGATGCAGGCAATGCCACGGGCCTTGGCGAGCGCGCAGAGCTTCCTGGCGGCGTCGGCGGAGCCGGTGGTGTGGTCAATGAGCGTGGTGCCGGATTTCATCGCGCCAAGCGCCGCCTGACCGACCTCCATCAGGTCATGGTCGTTACCGACGCACATCATGACTATTTCGGCACCCGCCACCGCATCCGCAATGGATTTGCCGAAACCGCCGCCGTGCTGCTTCGCCCACCCCTCGGCCTTGGCGGTGGTGCGGTTGTAAACGGTCACGTCGTGGCCCTTGGCCTTGAGATGGCCGGCCATCGGATAGCCCATGACGCCGAGGCCTAAGAATGCGAGTTTCATTTGGGTACTCCTGGAAATTTGGAAATCGTGAATGCGTTTCTTGCCACAGTTGGACACGGTTGAACGCTGATAAATTCTCCGCTTTTATCTGCGTCTATCTGTGTTCATCTGTGGCTAACCCGGTTTCGGATTGACCAGATTGGGTGGACCGGTTCCCGACAACGCAGCCGTCATGTTTGTCGCCGCCACTGTCGCCATCCGCATGCGCGTTGCATAGGTGGCGCTGCCGATGTGGGGCGTGAGGACAACATTGTCGAGTTTCAGAAATTCGCGATTGAACGCGGGTTCTCCCTCGAATACATCGATGCCCGCGCCGGCGATGCGTTTTTCTTTCAGCGCCGCGATCAGGGCGAGATCATCGACCACGCCGCCGCGCGCGGTGTTGAC
>JANLQC010000330.1:0-5934 GCA_031367575.1 Betaproteobacteria bacterium
CCATCGCCGACCTAATAGCCCGCTTGCGACAATCTGCCGAGGGCTGCTCGCGACACCACCGAAAAACAGGCCATCGACAATGCTATTCTGCAATATCCCGATCAACCTTTTCCACCCCACTCACACCCCACTCACACCCCACTCACACTCCACTCATGACGCGCCACTTTCTCAAACTGCTTTGCGCATTGGTACTCATCGCAAATATCACGACGAACATTTTTGCCGCCGAACTTCGCGCCGGACCAATGGCCGGTGCCTCGTACATGCGCGGCGCGAAATTGTGGATGCAGGCGAACGGCCCAGCCAAGGCGGCAATCGAATATTGGGATACCGCCACACCGAAAAAAATCATGCGCACGGTGCCGCTTGGGTTGCGCGAAGATGAGGATTTCGTCGGCCAATTCACCATTGATTCGCTGGAACCGGGCCGCACTTACGGCTATCGCGTCACGCTGGACGGCAAGGCACAAGCGGTGCCGCAATCGCTCATTTTTCGCACGCAAATGCTGTGGCAATGGCGCGGCGATGCACCGGATTGGAAGCTCGCTTTCGGCACCTGCGCATACACCAACGAAGCCGCCTATGACCGCCCCGGCAAGCCTTATGGCGGTCCGCCTGAAGCGATGAACATATACGATTCCATCGCCCGGCAAAAGCCCGACATGATGCTGTGGGGCGGCGATTATTTATACCTGCGCGAAGCTGATTGGGATCACGAAGCCGGACTCCGTTACCGCTGGAAACGCGAACGCGGCATTGCGGAAGTGCAATCCCTGCTGCGCACCGGCCACCATTTTGCGATCTGGGACGATCACGAATTCGGGCCCAACGATGCGAACTCAAGCTACGCGCTGAAAGGCGAATCACTGAAAATTTTCAAACGCTATTTCGCGAACCCGGGTTATGGATTGCCCGAGACACCCGGCACGTTCGGCAATTTCATTTTCAACGACGCCGAATTCTTCCTCACCGACAACCGCTATTACCGCGACAGCGACCGACTCATCGCGGACGATAAAACCATGCTCGGTGCCGCGCAATTGCGCTGGCTGAAAAACGCGCTGTTGGCGTCGGTGTCGCCGCTGAAAATCATCGTCGTCGGCAGTCAGGTGACCAACTCCGCCAACAACTACTACGAGGGCTGGAACAATTTTCCGAAAGAGCGCGCCGATTTCTTGAAGTTTCTCGTCGATCACAAAATCGACGGCGCGATGCTGCTGTCGGGTGATCAGCATTTCACGGTGCTGCTGAAAAATGAACGCGCCGCAACCTATCCTTTATACGAGCTGACCTGTTCGTCGCTGACCTCAGGCGGGCACTCCGACGACAGCGCCAGCAAAGCCAACAACGACGTCGTCGCCGGCACGTTCACCTCGCCGCGCAATTTCTGCACCATCGATTTCACCGGCCCTGAAAAGGATCGCAAATTGACGATCCGCAGTTTTTCCGGCGAGGGAAAAATATTCTGGGAGAAGGAAATTCAGGTGTCGGCGCTGCAATCACCAAAGTAGCGCGCAAACTGCCGCGCGAAAATCACAACCGCCAAAGCTGCCGTCCGCCCGCCCGCACCGCATCGGCATCCAGCACCGATTTCACATCGATCACCGCGCCCTGCAGCTTGACCTTCTCCATCAGCGCCGCCAGCGGCTGGTCGAGATATTCCTTGTGTGAAACAGCCAGCACCAGCGCATCGGCAGCGGGCATTCTGTCCCATTCGGTCAAGGCAAGCCCGTACTCGTGCTGCGCTTCGGCCGATGAGGCATAGGGGTCGTGTACGCGCACAGTGAGGCCGTATTCTTTCAGTTCCTTGATGATGTCAACCACCTTGGTATTGCGCACGTCGGGGCAATTTTCCTTGAAGGTCAGGCCGAGTATGTTGACGGTACCGCCCTGCAATTTTCCGCCCGCGCGGACCATGGTTTTCACGGTTTGTTCGGCAACGTATTTGCCCATGCTGTCATTGATGCGCCGTCCTGACAGAATCACTTCCGGATGGTGGCCGAATTTTTCGGCTTGATAAGTGAGGTAGTACGGATCCACCCCGATGCAATGTCCACCGACCAGACCCGGGCGGAATTTCAGAAAGTTCCATTTGGTGCCGGCCGCCGCGAGCACTTCGGCGGTGTCGAGCCCCATCTTGTTGAAAATGATCGCCAGCTCATTCATGAACGCGATGTTGAGATCGCGCTGGGAATTTTCGATTACTTTCGCCGCTTCGGCCACACGGATGCTCGAGGCGCGATGCACGCCCGCCTTCACCACGGCACCATAGACGGTCGCGAGGCGCTCCAGCGTTTCCGGCGTATCGCCCGACACCACTTTGATGATCTTGGTGACGGTATGTTCCTTGTCGCCGGGATTGATGCGTTCAGGCGAATAGCCGACAAAGAAATCCTTTTTCCATTTCTTGCCCGACGCTTTTTCCAGCGCCGGAATGCAGACCTCCTCGGTGGCACCGGGATAGACGGTCGATTCATAGACGACGATGGCACCCGCTTTCAGGTGCGGACCAATGGCACGGCTGGCACCCAGCAACGGCGCGAAATCCGGCAGGCGCGCGTCATCCACCGGCGTGGGCACGGCGATGACGATCACGTCAGCTTGGGCAAGCATCGCCACGTCGGTGGTGCAGGTGAGCTTGGCGGCGGCTTTCAAATCTTCGGTGGAGACTTCACCGGTCGGATCCACATGTCGGCAATAAGCGGCGACTTTCGCTTCGGATAAATCGACGCCGACGGTGTCGAATTGTTTGCCGAATTCAACGGCGAGCGGCAGGCCAACATAGCCAAGACCGACGACGCCGATAACTGGTTGTGTCATTTAATGCTCCCTGATTTGCTTGATGCAACATTTAAAGACATTTTTAGACAACCCTAGCATTGACGCGCCGTTCCGGGCAAAAAAGCTTTCAAAAGGCGCGCCAGTGCTAGGGTTTACCAAGCTTAAACCTGATAATAACCCCGATACCATTTCACAAATTTGGCAATGCCATCCTCCACTTGTGTCGCCGGTTTGAATCCGACAGCGCGTTCCAGACGCGTCACGTCTGCCAGCGTGGCGGGTACGTCGCCGGGTTGCATCGGCAGCATGTCCATGATCGCTTTCTTGCCCAGACAATCCTCAAGCGCGCTGATGTAGCGCATCAACGTGACCGGGTTGCTGTTGCCGATGTTGTAAACGCGATAGGGCGCGTAGCTGATCGCCGGATCGGGTTTATCGCTATTCCATTCCGGGTCGGGCGTGGCGGGTTGGTCGATTACACGCATCACGCCTTCGACGATGTCATCCACATAAGTAAAATCGCGCACCATGTTGCCGTGATTGAATACCTGAATGGGTTCACCGGCGATGATGGCCTTGGTGAACAGGAATAGCGCCATATCCGGCCGGCCCCACGGACCGTACACGGTGAAAAAGCGCAATCCGGTACAAGGCAGCTTGAACAAATCGGCGTAACAATGCGCCATCAGTTCATTGGCCTTTTTCGAGGCCGCGTAGAGCGAGATCGGATGATCGACCGCGTCGGATTCGGCGAACGGCAACTTGGTATTGGCACCATAGACCGAGCTCGATGAGGCGTACACCAAATGCTTGATGCCGTTGTGGCGCGAGCCTTCGAGAATATTGGTGAAGCCGACCAGATTCGCCTCGACATAGGCCTGCGGATTCTCGATCGAATAGCGCACGCCGGCCTGCGCGGCCAGATTCATGACGGTGTCGAATTTGTCGGCGGCAAACAGTGCTTTCGTTCCCTCCTTGTCGGCAATATCAAGCTTGACAAACCGAAAGCGCGGGTACGCCGTCAGGCGCACGAGGCGCTTTTCCTTCAGCGTCACATCGTAGTAATTGTTCATGTTGTCGATGCCGACAACGTCGTCGCCGCGTTCGAGCATGCGAATGGCCAGCGTGTGGCCGATGAACCCGGCGGCACCGGTGATGAGAATATTCATTGTTTGATCGGAAGGGTTTTGCGGAAAATAGTTGCGTCACAGCATGACATTGTAGCCAATCCCGGCGCGGCGCCACATCGTCAATAGGGCAGCGGCACATCCGATTTCGCGGTCGTCAATACGCGGCGGAAATCTTCCATGATCCGGTGTAACGCGGCATCGGTTTCCGCTTCGAAACGCAGCACCATCACCGGCGTGGTATTGGATGCGCGCGCGAGACCAAAACCATCGGGATATTCGACGCGCACGCCATCGATGGTGATCACCTCGGTGGCCCCGTCGAAACGCGCATTCTTTTGCAGTTGCCCGACCAGCGCGTGCGGCTCGCCTTCCTTCAGTTTCCAGTGAAGTTCCGGCGTTGAAATCGCATTCGGCAGTGCTTTCAGCGGGGTGCTGGCGTCAGTGAACGCGCTGACGATTTCCAGCAGCCGCGCGCCGCAATAAAGTGCATCGTCGAATCCGTACCAGCGCTCCTTGAAAAAAATGTGTCCGCTCATTTCACCGGCCAGTGGTGCGCCGGTTTGTTTCATCTTCAGTTTGATCAGCGAGTGGCCGGTCTTGTACAGCGTCGGGCGGCCGCCGTGATCGCGAATCCACTTGAACAAGTTGCGCGACGATTTCACGTCGAAGATGATTTCGCCGCCGGGCACCCGCGAGAGCACATCGGCGGCGAACAGCATCAATTGCCGGTCGGGATAAATAATTTCGCCGTCCTTGGTCACCACCCCGAGCCGGTCACCGTCGCCGTCGAACGCAAGCCCCAATTCGGCATCGGTTTCTTTCAGTGTGCGGATCACGTCCTGCAAATTTTTCGGCTCGGCCGGATCGGGATGATGATTGGGGAATGTGCCATCGACCTCACAGAAGAGTTCAATCACGTCGCAACCCATCGCGCGGAACAGGCGTGGCGCAAACGCGCCCGGCGCGCCGTTGCCGCAATCCACGACGATTTTCATCGGCCGCTTCAATTTTGCGTCACCGGTGATGCGATCAATGTAGGCGTCGGTCAAATCACGGGTTTCAAAGGTGCCGCGATTTTTGCCATCAGCGGTCACAAAATCGTCGGCCTCAATGGCGCGCAGCAATTTCTGGATCGCATCGAGCGCCAGCGTCTCGCCCTCAATCACCATCTTGATGCCGTTGTATTCGGGCGGATTGTGCGAACCGGTAATCATCACGCACGAGCCGGTATTGAAATGAAACGCGCCGAAATACACCATCGGCGTCACCGCCATGCCGATGTCGATCACGTTGATGCCGGTCGATTGAATGCCGTTCGCCAGCGCCGCAGCAAACGACGGCCCGGAGAGACGGCCATCGCGGCCGATGGTGATGTGGGTGCCGCCGCGCCGCTTGGCTTCGCTGCCGAGTGCCTTGCCGACCAGCTCGACCGTTTCAACGGTGAGCGATTTGCCGACGATGCCGCGGATGTCGTAGGCCTTGAAAATTTCTGATGCAACGTTGCTCATGATTTGTCTCGGAGTGTTGGTAAAAAGTGAGTGCCATGTTTCAATCATTGGTGCGCTCGCTGGGTGGCACTTCGTCCTTTGCGAGTTGGGGAATAGTTGCCAATCTGGCGATTGATGGGACATCGTAAATCCCCCTCAATCCCCCTTTAAAAAGGGGGAAGTGTCTGATGGACAAGCAAAGGGGGAAGTGTCTGATGGACAAGCGCGATTTTCTGCCAATCATTTTTCGATATGATGAGGCGGGCAAAACCCCTCATCAAAAAACCCAAACACCCGGCGCGTCATCCAGCTGTCTCCCGGAAACGGGCCGGACAAAAATCCCACGTGCCCGCCATCTTCCGGAAATTCCAGTGTCACATGGGCGGATACCTGATGCGGTTTGGGCAGTGCAAAAGCCGGCAGGAACGGATCATTCTTTGCATTCAATACCAAGGTTCTCACCTTAACATCGATCAAGCCCGGCTTGGCGGAAGCGCGCGTCCAGTAATCGTCGGTATCGCGGTAGCCGTGCA
>JANLQC010000389.1:0-1848 GCA_031367575.1 Betaproteobacteria bacterium
CATGCGAAAGCGGTTGCGTTGCGCGGAATCGGGGTTGCCCAGCAGGGGATGCAGGAACTGCGCATGGCTCAAGTCCAGCAGGTTGTCGGTGGCCAATTCGTAGTGGGTGTTCAGGTGAAGATAGCCTTTCACAACCGCATAATTTTCTTCATCGGCGATGACATCGAATTGCGGCAGCATGGCCGCATCGGCGGCGTCCGCATGACCCATCCATATCCAGATCAGGCCATAGCGTTCGAGCAAGGGAAACGTCCGTACCTTTGCAGCATCGGGGATTGGCCCATGCGGGTTGTGCACGCAGGCACCGGCCGCGTTAAAGCGCAGACCATGGTAGGGACACTCGATGATGCCGCCTGACACCTTGCCCCGGGACAACGGCGCGAATCGATGGGGGCAGCGATCCGCCAGGGCAACCGGCTTACCCGTTTCGTCCCGATAGAAGACGACAAACTCGTCGAGCAGGGTTCGGGCAAGCGTACCGGTGCTTACCTCATGGTTCCAGGCTGCAGCGTACCAGACATTTTGCAAGTAATTCACAGTGGCCTCCTTGTATTATGTGGCCTTAGTCACGAACGGATTACAGGTGCAACGCGCCGACTCGCACGCCGCATTTTTTAAGTTAACGCAGATTCAGGCTGTCCAAGCCCCGTGCGCCACTGTCGGGGCGCTTCTTGATTGCGGCCTCGTCTTCTCCGGCATAAAAGCGCCGCACCAGATCGGCCGGGTCGAAGTCCACGCCAATGGGGTTTTTTGCAAAAGCGGGGCTGTAAAAAAACTTGCCGGCTTCTTCCACCGTGTCGTAGTTGTCAACCTGCAATTCAACCTGGTTGCCGTCCGGGTCGGCGTAATACATCGAGGTGGTCGGGCCGTGGTTGATGCAGGTTACCGGCCGGATGCCGAGCTGGTCGAGCCGCTCATAATTGGCGACCAGGTCGCTTAGCGACGCATAGGTAAACGCCATATGATGCATACCCGTCATGCCGTCGGGCTGACGCTGCAGACCCGGAATGTTAAGCACGGCGATGCGGTGATGTTCTTCGTCGTAGGTAAGAAATGCCAGCGCGCCATCCGAGAATGCGATCTTTGCGCAGAGCACCGTTTTGTACCATGCGACCAGCGCATCGAATTGCGAACTGCGAAGCACTACATGTGCCAGTCGCGCCGGCGAGATGGCGACTTTTGCGACCCGCTGTGGACGGGGTTCAGGAACTTGAGTCATGGACGGTCTCCTTGTCGTGAGATTCATGAATAATGGCGATGCGCATTTGTCCGGTCACCCGCATTGCTTTTAATCCTGTCTGGCTGAAATATTTGGATCGCCGCAATCCAGGCGACGCTACCGCGCCGGCCGCCAACTCTCCGGCAAGCGTCCGTCTTTGCGGAAGCTCTGGAGAAAGCTAAAGCGCGCCGTGCCGTTCTCCGGCGCGGCAGCGGTGATCGTGTCGAGCTCCATCACTTGAGAATTATCCGTTTGATAGCGCGGCCAAATCGGCAGTCCGGAACCGTTCGGATCGCCGGTGCGCGCGAAATTCACCCAATAGGACATCATCTGATCAGATAACTCGCGGTCGCGCGAGCCCGGCGGGGGGCCACCGGGTGCCAGCCGTTGCGGCGTCAGCGTACCGAACACGAAGTCGATTTCGACGGCGTGCGCAGGGATCGGGGCATAAGGCGAGCGATAAGAGAAGTAATACGCGTAAACGGGCGACTTGCCGGTGCGGCGATGGAGTTGGAGCCACTCCCAGGTTTGCTCAATGATGACAAGGTCGCCGGTGAGCGTTTTGGCCGCGAGTTTGGCGGTCGCGTCCGTGTCGGCGGGATAATGCTTCAGGAATTCGCCAATGCGAG
>JANLQC010000391.1:0-2122 GCA_031367575.1 Betaproteobacteria bacterium
TCTCTACCATTCTCGGTGGCACGTCGGTGGCGAAAATGTTGCGGCAAATGAATGCCACCGGCGTACACATTGCCGGCACCAGCGCGGGCGCGGCGTTCATCAGCGAACACATGATTGCCTTTGGCGAAGAAGGGGCCAGCCCGATTGCCGGTGCCGTGCGCCTGGCCCCAGGGCTTGGGCTCACCAACCGTTTCATCATCGATCAGCATTTTCGCCAGCGTGACCGATTGGGGCGGTTGCTCGCGGCCCTTGCGTTCAATCCGTTTGCCATTGGTTTGGGACTGGATGAGGACACGGGTGCCTTTATCGGCCCGGACAATACGCTTGAAGCCGCCGGCAGCGGCAGCATCACCGTGGTCGATGCGTCGGGAATGGAATTTTCGTCGATGGACGTGGCGGCGGAAGGCCAGCCGGTGTGCATGCTTGGCATTGCGATACATATTTTGACGGCGGGTGCGCGGTTTAATCTGCATACGCGCAAAGCGTCGGCGGGATCGCTGGCGCGCATAAAAAAATAGGGGAAATCGATGCGCATACTTGATCGTTCAGTCTATGTGGGGCCATCGCTGTACGCGCATTTTCCGGTGATCCGCCTCGACCTTGATCTGGGGCCATTGGAAGCCTGGCCGACCGGCAAACTCGGCACCGCGTTCGTGATGGAATTGGTCGCTGCGTTGCCGAGCCTGCAAGAGCACGGCTGCTCGTATCGTGAACCCGGTGGATTGATCCGCCGCATGCTCGAAGGCGATGGCACCTGGCTCGGGCACGTGTTTGAACACGTCGCGATCGAATTGCAAAACGTGGCGGGTGAGGATGTGACCTTCGGCAAAACGCGCAGCACCGATCGGCCCGGTGTCTACAGCGTGATTTATGAATATGCGCAAAAGGATGAAGGCATCGAGGCGGGTGAACTCGCGCTGAAATTGTTGTGCTCGCTGCTGCCGGAAAAAATCCGCCCGGAAAATTCGGTTCCCGGCGGTTGGCTGTGGCCGAAGGCGCGCGACGAATACATTCGCTATGCGCAACGGCGCGCGCTGGGGCCTTCAACCGCCGCGCTTGTGCGCGCGGCCGAAGAGCGCGGCATTCCATGGCTCAGGATGAACGATCAGTCATTGATCCAGCTCGGTTATGGAAAATGGCAGCAACGCATTCAGGCGACGGTGACCGGCCGCACCAGTTATATCGCGGTGGAACTTGCCGGCGACAAGGAAGAAACCAACAAGATTCTCGCCGCGCGCGGGCTGCCGGTGCCGCAGCAGGAATTGGTGCGTTCGGCGGATCGCGCGGTGTCGGCCGCGAAGCGTTTGGGATATCCGGTCGTCACCAAACCCTACAACGGCAATCATGGGCGCGGCATCTCCATTCACCTGACCAACGAAGATGAAGTCCGCCACGGTTTCGCGCTCGCGACTGAACATTCATCATCGGTGATTGTCGAGACGTATTTGACCGGAGACGATCATCGTTTATTGGTCGTCAACGGTGAATTGGTCGCGGCCACCCGCCGCACGCCGGGGCATGTCATCGGCGATGGCGCATCGACGATTCGGCTATTGGTCGATCAAGTAAACAAAGATCCGCGTCGCGGTGTCGGCCATGAAAAAGTGATGACGCGAATTGAACTCGATGAACAGGCCGACATGATGATGGCGCGCGTGGACATGACAGCGGAATCCATTCCCGCCGACGGACAAGTGGTGATGCTGCGTTCCACTGCGAATCTTTCCACCGGCGGCACCGCGACCGACGTGACCGACGTGATCCATCCCGACAATCGCGACATGGCGGTGCGCGCCATTACCGCGATTGGCCTCGATGTCGGCGGCGTGGATTTTCTCAGCCCGGATATCACCGAGAGCTATAAACAAATCGGCGGCGGCATTTGCGAAGTCAACGCCGCACCCGGCTTTCGCATGCATGTAGCTCCTTCGGAAGGCACGCCGCGCGATGTGGCCGGTCCGGTGATCGATATGCTGTTTCCGACGGGCACACCGTCGCGCGTGCCCGTCGCCGCCATCACCGGCACCAACGGCAAAACCACCACCGCGCGCATGCTGGCGCACATCACCAAGATGGCCGGCTTCACGCCGGGGCTGACCACCACCGACGGCGTGTATATCGA
>JANLQC010000400.1:0-8522 GCA_031367575.1 Betaproteobacteria bacterium
GCCCATGATGCCTTCCTTTTGCAGCAATTCGCGCGCCGCCAACAACGCTTCGCCATCGGGAATTGCATAGGCTTTTTTCGCCAGTTTGATATCCAGATTGGCGGGCACGTAATCGCCGCCAATGCCTTCCACCAGCCACGAACCGCCAGGCCCATGGGTGCCGGTGTTGACGATTTCGTTGAGGATCGAACCTTTGGGGTCAGCCAATACCATTTCCAGATGCGGTGCGACGCGCGCGAAAAACCGCCCCATGCCGGTGATGGTGCCACCCGAACCGACGCCCGCAACGACTGCATCCAACTGGTGTTCCATCTGCGCCCAGATTTCCGGCGCAGTCCAGTCTTCGTGGGTCTTCGGGTTGGCGGGGTTGGAAAATTGGTCGATGCAAAAAGCACTTGTTCCCGCCGCCTGCATTTCGGCCGCGATGCGTTTGGCCATGTCCTGGTAATACTCGGGATGACCCTTGGAAACATCCGAGCGCGTCATGACAATTTCCACCCCCATCGCGCGCAGGTGAAAAATTTTCTCCTGACTCATCTTGTCGGGAATCACCAGCAGCAACTTGTAGCCCTTGTGAATCGCGGCCAGCGCGAGGCCGAGGCCGGTGTTGCCGGCCGTTGCTTCAACAATGGTGCCACCGGGCTTGATTTTGCCGTCGCGCTCGGCCGCTTCGATCATGCGCAGGCCAATGCGGTCCTTGATCGAGCCGGCCGGATTGTTGCATTCGAGCTTGGCGTAGAGTTCACATACGCCGGTGTCGAGATTGTTGAGGCGAACCAGCGGCGTATCGCCGATCAGATCCAGCACATTGTGATATTGATGGCGATTCATCGATTCCCTTTTTCCTTTATGTCGCGCACGGATAGTGGCGCATCGGTTGGCAACGTCATTCACACGCCTTGTGGGCAGTGAATGAAGTATGGTGCCTGGCGCAGGTTGCAATGGCCGCTATGTTACGCGATACCGCCGCAGTCATTCCATGCCGTGTCGCTGCCGTTATTGTGGGCAATTCCCAGCATTGATCGTCCGACCGCCTCGGCGACCTTGATGCCGTCAACGCCCGCCGAAAGAATTCCGCCCGCATAGCTGGCCCCTTCGCCGGCCGGATAAAGTCCTTTGACGTTCACGCTTTGAAAATCCGCCCCACGGGTAATTTTTACCGGTGACGAGGTGCGCGTCTCCACGGCGGTCAAGATTGCGTCGTGCATCGCAAAACCGCGAATCTGTTTATCGAATGCCGGCAACGCTTCACGAATGGCGGCAATCGCATAATCGGGAAGGCTGGTTGCAAGATCGGTCAGATGCACGCCCGGTTGGTATGACGGGATCACGTCTCCAAGTGCGGTCGATGCGCGCCCCGCCAGAAAATCGCCGACCAATTGTGCCGGCGCGTCGTAGTTGCCTCCGCCCATTTCAAACGCGCGCGATTCCCAGTGGCGCTGAAAATCGATGCCCGTCAACGGGCCACCCGGATAGTCATTGGGGTCAATGCCAACCACAATGCCGGCATTCGCATTGCGCTCGTTGCGTGAATACTCGCTCATGCCATTGGTGACCACGCAATTTTGTTCCGACGTCGCGGCCACCACCGTGCCACCCGGGCACATGCAAAAACTGTAAACGCTGCGACCATTGCGGGCGTGATGCACCAGCTTGTAGTCCGCCGCCCCCAGCAATGGATTGCCGGCACTGACGCCAAGGCGCGCGCGATCAATCAAGGATTGCGGATGCTCGATGCGAAAGCCGATCGAAAACGGTTTTACTTCCATGAATACGCCGCGCGCGTGCAGCATTTGCAACGTATCGCGCGAACTGTGACCGAGTGCCAGCACCAGATGATCGGTGCGGATTTCATCGACGATATTGTTCTTCACATCCAGCACTTTTGCGCCGCGCAAATGACCATCCTCAATTGACAAATCCACCAGCCGATGTTGAAACCGGATCTCACCGCCGAGCGCAATGATTTCCTCGCGCATCTTCTCCACCACGCCGACCAATCGAAACGTGCCGACATGCGGCTTCGCAACATACATGATTGCCGGCGGCGCACCGGCCTTCACCAATTCGCTCATCACCTTGCGGCCCAGATAACGCGGATCCTTGATCTGGCTGTAGAGTTTGCCGTCCGAAAAAGTCCCCGCGCCGCCTTCACCGAATTGCACGTTTGATTCCGCGTGCAACGTCTTTCGCCGCCACAAATCCCACGTGTCCCCGGTGCGTTCGCGCACCGCTTTGCCGCGCTCCAATACGATGGGTTTCAATCCCATCTGCGCCAGAATCAACGCAGCGAAAATTCCGCACGGGCCAAAGCCGACGATAACCGGGCGATGCGTCGGCGTGGAATCCGTCCGCGCGTGGCCAATGAAGTGATAGCCCGTATCCGGCGAAATTTTTAGCGCCGTATCGCCGCGCAGTTTATTCAGCAGCGCCGCTTCATCGCGCACCACCACATCGACGCTGTAGACAAACAGCATCGCGTGTTTCTTGCGCGCGTCGTGGCTGCGTTTGAAGACGCTGAATTCAATCAGCGACGCGGCCGGAATGTCCAGTCTTTTGAGGATCGCCTGTTCAAGCGCCGCGCGGCTGTGATCGAGTGGCAGTCGGAGTTCGTTGATTCGTAGCATGAGGTGCGAAGGTGCGAAGGTGCGGAAGGGGAAATCTGGCAGAAGCATAGCATCGCGCCACACCAAGCACGTTTCATAGCATAACAATAACAAGATCGCCATCTGGTGCGGCGTTTCGAGCATAAGTGTCTGAAAAGCCGCGCCCAATATAGACTTATGACACCGAATTTAGCGAGGATTGATGGTTTGCCGGTAGGGCAATATTCCCAGCACCAGCGCGACGCCAATCAACACGATCACGCCACCCGCCACCGCGCCGCCATTGAGCGATTCGCCGAAGAAAATCGCGCCCCACAATACGCCGAACACCGGCATCAGAAACGTGACTGAGATCGCCTTGGTTGGGCCGACATCACGAATCAGGCGGAAATAAAGCAGATAGGCGATCGCACTGCAAAAAACCGCCAGCGCCAATAGCGACAGCACGACGTTGGCGGCAGGCATCACCGCCGGTATCGAATTGAAGCCCACCGGCATCAACAGCAGTGCCGGCAACAGCATCGAACCCACCGCCAATCCCATGTTGGGTGCCCGTTGCATGTGTTTCTTGGTGTAAACGATAATGAAACCGTACGAGCAGGTGGCGATAGTCATCGCGCCAATCGCGATGAGTGTTTGCGCATTCAGCGCCACCGGCCCCAGATTCATGATCGTCGCCACACCGACCAGTCCCAGCGCCAAACCCAGCACGCGCAATCCTTTGAGCCGCTCGCCCAACATCAGCGCCGCAAACAACGCCGCGAACAGTGGTGCCATTGCATTGAGCATCGCACCGTAGCCGGTCGGCAGGGTTTTCATGGCGAACGCAATCAGGCCGAACGGCAGCGCCGAATTCAACAGTCCGATGAACAAATACTTCTTCCACCACACCGGGAATTTCAGATCCTCGCGGGTGAGCAGCGCGTAGCCAAGGAGCACCACGCCGGCGATTGAAATCCTCAGCCACATGGTGCAAAAGCCGCCCAACACCGGTGCCACGACGCGCATGAAGGCATACGAGCCACCCCATAGGGCGGCGAGGCAGATCAGGCGGGCAAGGTCGGCGCGGCGCATGGAAGTGTCAGTTTTCTGGTTTGCAGGGCGGCGGAAAACGCGACGCCGAGTATCGCACGCGAACCTGTCGTTCGGCGACGCTTTTCAAGCGGCAAATTCCGGATTGCGGGTATTGCACATCCAGTTTGCAAATTGCCGCGTAGGCTGTCCAGATTCAACAATTGTCACAAAAATCCTTTCAGGAGATTTCGATGTCGCAAGACTGGGCACACCCCTTTTCCGTTGAGACATTTATACTTCCACGGATGAAGTCGAAACCCACTGCCGAAAAAGCAAACGCCCGCTCTGCCGCGCCTACCAAGCGATCGACCCGTGGCACCGCAGCGGCATCGGTCGCCGCCAGTGCCACCGCCACCGCCGCCAGTGTTTCGGCGAATACCCCGATTCCCGCCGATGAAGCGTTTCTGCGCCAATGTCTGACGGGAATATGCGGGCAAGACCAGGTTGCACTCGGACGCTTCTACGACCTGACCGTCGGCCAGGTATATGGCGTGGCGTTGCGTATTGTGCGGCGCGAATCATTGGCCGAGGAGGTCGTATCCGACGTTTACATGCAAGTCTGGCGCGACGCGAGCCGCTACGACACGACGCGCGGAAAAGTGTTGGGCTGGCTGCTGGTGATCGCGCGCAGCCGCGCGCTCGATAACTTGCGCCGGCAGGATGAGGCATTCAGCCATCCCGAGCCTTGGGAATTGGCAAGTGACCAGAATGTCGCCAATGACAATCCGCTCGATCTGCTGGCCGCCACGCGCGCAGGCAGTGCCGTGCATTCGGCAATGGCGAAACTCAATCCGCTACAGCGGCAATTGTTGGCGCTGGCGTTTTTTCGCGGGCTCAGCCATTCGGAAATCGTCGAGCAAAGCGGCATTGCGCTGGGCAGTGTCAAAACACATATCCGCCGCGCGCTCGGAATTCTGCGTGACCAATTGAGCGAATTAGACGAAAAGGGCGCGGAATCCGAATTGGATGCGCAGGAGACCTAAATCATGAACCGCAAAAAAAATCCCCCCCTGTTTTCCGACGCCTTGCTGGCGACAATTCTCGTCGCCGCGCCGCCGGCACCGGCAACACATCTGCCCGCCGCGCGTCAGGTGGCCATGAAAAAGGCGCTGTTGAAACGCGTCAACGCGGAGGTCGCGGCCAAACCGGATATCAACGCCTATCAACTGGTCAGGCAAGGTGAGGGCGACTGGATCACCTTCGCGCCGAATGTGGAAATGAAAGAACTGCGCGATGACGGCCAGACGCGTTCATGGCTGGCGCGCTTTGGACCCGGCGGTCGAATCCCCGAACATATCCAGAGCGGTGACGAAGAAGCCTTCATTCTTGAAGGCTGGTGCTGGCTTGATGACGTGAAGATTGGGCGCGGCGACTTTCATTCGATCAAAAAAGATCAGCGTCACGGCAATATCCACAGCCCGGAAGGCTGCCTCATTTTTGTCCGCAGCGACAGCGAAAAACGCAGCGCCGCCGAACTCATGGCCGTTCGATAGACCGGTTCCTTCCGGCCTTCTTGAAGGGGTGATGCGGAATCCGGAATGTTGATTGTTATCAGGATTTTTCGCGTGCGAACCAACCCAATGTAAGCCACCACGACCGCCGCCGACCAACGCCGCGAACCCGACGCCACTGTCGTTCAATCCGTGAGTCTGCACATGCTTGATTTCTCCGCCGCCCCGTTGGCCCAAGATGAATTGGACTTGCCTGATGCGATCCGCGACCGTGTTGCCGCGCCACGCGACGAGGCGGCGCGGGTCGCGGCATTGAAGAGTTTTCAATTGCTGGATTCGATCACCGAGGCAATCTACGACGACATCACCGAACTGGTCGCGCAAATTTGCGAGGTGCCGTTTGTGCTGATCAATCTGGTTAGTGATAACCGGCAATGGTTCAAGACGGTACACGGCAATCTCACCGTCCGCGAGCTTGCGCGTGATGCCGGGTTTTGCGCACGGGTGGTCGCCAGTGCCGAGCCGCTTGAGGTTGCCGATGCCGCGCACGACATTCGCTACTATCGCGATCCACTGGTCAGTGGTGCGCCCGGCATCCGTTTCTACGCGGGCATGCCACTGATGACCGATACCGGACATGCCATCGGGGTATTGTGTGTGATGGATACGCGGCCACGCACGCTCGCCAAAAACCAGCGCGCCGCACTCGGCCAGCTCACTGATGTCGTGATGCGCTTGTTCGAGGCGCGGCGTGCCGAAAACCACGCAGAGCGGCTCGGTCATATTCTTGAAAATTCGCTCAATGAGATCGTCATATTTGATGCCGAGACCAACCAGGTCCTGCACGCAAATCTCAGTGCCTGCCGCAATCTCGGCTACACGCTCGACGAACTCAGGCACATGACGGCCATTGATTTGGCGGTTGACTGGAATGAGGAGCGGCGACGCCTCTGCCAGAACCCGTTGCGCCGCGGCGAGCTTTCGTTTCAGACGCTCGAAGCACAGGCTCGGCGCAAGGATGGCAGCACCTATCCGGTCGAGTCGCGCGTTCAATTCAGTACCCAGTACGGCCGTCCGTCGTTTGTCTTGATCGGCAACGATATCAGCGCGCGCAAAGCCGCCGAGGAAGCACTGCACTGTGAGAAGGAATTGGCGCAAGTCACGCTCGCCTCGATTGGGGACGCAATGATCACAACCGACGCGGACGGCCGCGTCACGTACCTCAATCCGGTCGCGGAGAAACTCACCGGCTGGCGGGGAGAAGAAGCGCGCGGCCTGCCGCTGGAAGCGGTATTCCACATCGTTTCCGAAAAAGACCGGCTGCGCGTGGATAGTCCAGTTGATCGGGTGTTGAAGTACGGCAAAGTCACCGGGCTCGCTGCGAATACGGTGCTGCTGACGCGCGACGGCCTGGAATATTCGGTCGAGGATTCGGCGGCACCGATCCGCAACCGAAATGGCGAATTGGTCGGTGTGGTACTGGTGTTCCGCGATGTCACCGAGGCGCGCGATCTTGCCAACCATCTCACCTGGCAGGCGAGCCACGATGCGCTCACCGACCTTGTCAACCGCCGCGAATTTGAGAATCTGCTGTCGGGCCTGTTGGGCAGCGCACGCAACCGCAATATCGAGCATGCGCTGTTGTATCTCGATCTCGATCAGTTCAAGATTGTCAACGATACCTGCGGTCATCAGGCCGGTGATGAATTGCTCAAACAACTTTCCTCCCTGCTGCTCACAAAAATGCGCCGCTCGGATACGCTGGCGCGTCTCGGCGGCGATGAATTCGGTGTGTTGCTGGAAGGCTGCAACACCGCGCGCGCGGGGCAGGTTGCGGAACAGTTGCTTGACGCGATACGCGGCTTTCGGTTTGTCTGGCGTGACCGTTTGTTCTCGGTCAGCGCCAGCATCGGCGTGGCGGAAATATCGGCCACCAGCGAAAGCGTGGAAACGGTTTTGTCCGCCGCCGACACCGCCTGTTTCATGGCCAAGGACAAGGGTCGCAATCAGGTGCAACTTTTCCGCATCGAAGACGAGGAAGTTTCATCAAGGCAGGGCGAAATGAGTTGGGCCTCGCGCCTGTTACAAAGTGTCGAAGAGGATCGATTCTTTCTCGCCTTTCAGCATGTGCATCAACTTGATCGCAATCAGCAATTGATCAATGACGGCGCGCATGATCTGGAATACGTGGAAGTGTTGTTGCGCATGAAAGACGAACTCGGCCGCACCATTCCGCCGATGACTTTCATTCCGGCAGCCGAGCGTTACCACCTGATGCCGACCATCGATCGATGGGTGATCAGGCGTGTCATGAATTGCATCGCGCAGCTGGATCAGCGTGCCGCGTCCGGTGGCGCTAGTGCGGAAATCGAGATGTGCGGCCGGTCGCGCTTTGCGGTGAATCTGTCCGGTGTGAGCCTGTCGGACGAGCATTTTCTTGATTTCATTCTCGAAGAATTCGACGCCACCGGCGCATCACCGGCCAAGCTCTGTTTTGAAGTCACGGAAACGGCGGCGATCTCGAATCTGTCGCGGGTCGCGCGTTTCATGCAGCGCCTGCAGGCGATGGGCTGCCGTTTTGCGCTCGATGATTTTGGCAGCGGCCTGTCGTCGTTCGCGTACCTGAAAAACCTGCCGGTCGATTACCTGAAAATCGACGGCATGTTCGTCAAGGGCGCGGCCATCGATTCAATCGATTTTGCGATGGTGGATTCGATCAACCGCGTCGGCCACGTCATGGGCATGCGCACCATTGCCGAATTTGTCGAGAACGAGGATATCCTCAATCGCATGCGTGACATCGGTGTCGATTACGGGCAGGGGCATCATTTGCATCAACCCGAATCGTTTGCGGGGTTGGCGGCACGGCGCGCGAACGTGGACGTGATCGGGCGTGCCGCAATGGCCGGCTAGATCGCCATTTGGCGCGGTGTTCCGACCGAAAAGGCCTGAAGAGGCGCGCCAGTGCTGGGGTTTCAACAATATTTTATTCCACTTCCCAATCATTAGTGCGCCCATCCCCGGATCGAGTCCCATAGGCGCTAACTTAAGCCATTTGCTGCTCACAAAAGCCGTGTCATCCTGAGCGAAGCGAAGAATCTCGTTGCAACCAGATCCTTCGCTTCGCTCAGGATGACATGGCGCTATTGAAGTAAAAATGGAATGGGACGTTCCAAAACGGCGCGGCTCACGCCAGAAATTGCTGCGCCAGCCACCACGAGACGGCGGCAATGAACGCCGAACAGGGAATGGTCAGAATCCACGCCCAGACAATGCCGCCCGCCACCCCCCAACGCACCGCATTGAATTTCCGCGCGGCACCGACACCAACACTGGCACCGGTGATGGTATGGGTGGTCGAGACGGGAATGCCGAGTGCGGTCGCGGTGAA
>JANLQC010000532.1:0-1904 GCA_031367575.1 Betaproteobacteria bacterium
TTGGCCTGCTCCAGAATGAGCGACGCCAAATTAAGATACGTCGGATTTCCTGATGCCGCGTGCAAATCCAGCGCTGCGTCGAGCAACACCGTCGCAGACATTCCATGATGCAAGCCAAGTTCGGTGATATTGATTTTGCCATCGGATAACGTTTGCCAGCACAGATCGCCGATGCGACAAGCCGCGGCCAGATAAGCCGGCTTGGGAAACGCCTTGTAGGTTTCCAGCAATCCCAGAATCAGACAGGTGTGATTCCAGATATCCCACGTGCGTCGGCCGGGTGCGCCGTTCCAGGTTTGCGGCCCGGGCGATTGCTTTCGCATAAAGCGAACGTCGGGCGCATAGGTTCCCAAATAACCATCGACATCCTGACGACTCACCAGATAATCGGCCACCGATTGAACGTTCGACGCGAGTTTTTCGTCACCCGTCCCACCCGTACGTGACGCCGATCTTGCCGCAGCGTAAAGCCACTTGCCCGCATGCTCGCCATACCAGTCGCCTTCAAAATTGCGGCTCGTCGCGCCGGGCCCGTAGAGCGCGATGGCAGGGCTGGATTCATCGACAATGAAATGCGACAGGCGGCCGGTCTGGCTTGCGGCGAGCGCTCGTCCCAGCAGTCCGCCAAGTGACACCTGCGGCGCCAACAGCACCGGTCTTGCGGTTGATCGTGTGGCCGTGTTACGCATCAACCACGCACCTGAATCCAAGGCAACCCGAGCGGTCTTTGCACGGTGCCATCAACAGGTATTTGCCGTGCTGATCGAGGCGATAGGCCTGCGGGAAATACCAGTGCGATGCCTGCGCCTGATAACTGCTGCCGCCGCGCAATACGGCGGTGCGCGTGTGTTCATCGACAAACTCGTCGGTCCATTGCCAAACATTGCCCACCAAATCGAGAACCCCAAAATGGCTCGCACCGTGAGGATGCGCATCCACCTCGGCGGGAGGCAAATTATTGCGCCCCTGGTTGGTCGGCGGTACCGCGCGTGCGTCCCAACTATTTCCCCACGGATACAATCGCCCATCCGTGCCCTGCGCCGCGTATTGCCATTCCCATTCATGCGGCAGGCGCTTGCCCGCCCACGCGCAATATGCGCGGGCATCTTCGATTGATACCCAAGTGACGGGCTTGTTTTCCCAGCCAACCTGCGGCGCGCCGTTGACCCAGTCTCTCAGAAAGTGATGATCGTCCGGCGGCTGATAACGCGTCGCGTCGATAAATTTTTGGAATTCCGCATTCGTGACCGGCGTACGGTCAATATAAAACGCATCGATATTCATCCTGTGCCGGTGATGACGCCGGGGCACGTTCTCCCAAGGGTACTGTAGCCCGGTACCCGCTGCGGTATAGCCTTCGATCTCAACGCCATGGACGACAAAATCGAACTCGGCTGCGGGGATTCGCAACATGCCTTCCGGTGAATTCTTCACGGGTTCCGTGCGAGCAATCCCGACAATTTTTTGCTCTAGTGGAATCCACGTTGCCGACAGCGACTGCAGCGGCGCGCCGGCGAGCTCAACCATCCTATTGAGAAACCTGTCCAGCCCGGCAATCACCGCGTCTTTGCGCACCGCCAACACGGCACCGAATCCATATGTTTCCAGCGCCAGCGAAAGTACCGCCTGCCCGTTGCCGACTTTCGCATTGAGTGGCACACCATGCCATAGGTCGTAATAAGACGTGCCATCGACATGTGCAACGGTCAATTGGTCTCCATCAACATCAAACTCATTGCGATTGACGATCGTCCATAGCGTGCATTCGGAGCCGGGAAAGCCGCTTGCAAAAACACCGTTTTGCAGCGTATGCGAATACGGTGCCCACTCAAGGCTCACCAACAAGTCGGGAAACTGACGGTAAATGGCGGCGATACGTTTGAGTGCTGCGGCATCGCGATCCG
>JANLQC010000483.1:0-4615 GCA_031367575.1 Betaproteobacteria bacterium
GAGTAAATTTACTCAATGATTACATAATTTTTGAATAATGGTCAATAAATCAATCGTTTGTAGGCCAAAACCTATGTCAATTTAACTGCACATAGGTGGTTCACAATGCCAAATTCTGACTCGAATCGGATGGGGAAACGCTAAAAATGGTGCGGCAGGACGCCGTAAGGAAAATTGTAGACGCCAAACAGTACCATGCTATATGGCATGAGCCAGCAAACGGCGGCCATAAACCCGAAGCGCAAACCGCTCCATGCGTGTGAGCCAGTGACTCGAACCAGCCGTCGATAAAGTATCGACATGAGCAACGCCAAAACCAGATAGCCGAAGAACACCAGCACCAGATTGGGTGGGGATCGCAGCAATGCCTGATCGACATGCGCGGCGATGAAATCGCGCACGACAGATGGTGACAGATTGCGCTCAGCCCCGGAAAAGTGTCTGTGCTGTGGCGCACGTTTGCCAATCGAAGTACTGTGTTGCCTGCCGTACAGATCGGCGCGGATGCAGCAGGTATGTTGGCGTTTACAGAAGCGCCGACGGAACGAGACCATGAAATACAAAGACTACTACGCCATCCTCGGCATCGAGCGCGCCGCCGACGCCGACGCGATCAAGAAGGCGTATCGAAAGCTCGCGCGCAAATATCATCCGGACGTGTCCAAAGATCCAAAGGGCGAGGAAAAATTCAAGGATGTGGCGGAGGCCTATCAAACACTGAAAGACAATGAAAAACGCGCGGCCTATGATCGGCTCGGCAGCCACCAGTCGGGTGAGGATTTCCGGCCGTCGCCGGATTGGGGCCGCGAATTCAATACGCAATTCAACAATGGTGAGACCTCTTTTGAAGGTGTCGATCTGGCGGATTTGTTTGCGCAGTTTTCGCGCGGCCATGGTGGCCATGGTGGCGGTGGTGGCGCGCATGTCAATCGTCCGCTGCACGGCGAGAACTTTGATGTCGTCACCGAAATCAGTTTGGAGGATGCATTTCAAGGCACACAAGTCACGCTGAATTTGAGTGTGCCGGTATTTGATGAGCACGGCCGGATGCGGCGCGAACCACGCCATTTCGAGGCGAAGATTCCCAAGGGTGCCACCGAAGGGCAGCGGCTGCGTTTGCGCGGCCAGGGTGGCAAGGGATTGCACGGCGGACGCGATGGCGACTTGTATCTCACGATCAAATTGAAACCCCATCCGCTCTATCGCGTCGATGGCCACAACCTGTTTATCGATTTGCCGTTGACCCCCTGGGAAGCGGCCCTCGGTGCCACCATCGAGGTGCCGACACTGGCCGGTGCGGTGAATCTGAAAGTGGCACCCGCGACCAATAGCGGGCAACCGTTGCGACTCGCCAAACGCGGCCTGCCCACGCCCGCTGGCGGCGAGGGCGACCTGTATGCGATGGTGAAAATCATGTTGCCGGCGCAATTAACTGAGCGCGAAAAAACCTTGTTCCGCGAAATGGCCGATGCATCAACGTTCAATCCACGCACTCATTTCATTGAGGGGAATGCCCATGCAAGTTAATGCGTCCCAACCCCAGCCGGGGTCGCTATGGCTGGATGAATCGCAAACGGTGTCGATCGATGAACTTATTGCGTTGTCATCGTTGAGCACCAGCGATGTGATCGAACTGGTTGATGCCGGTGCGCTGGTACCCACCGATGCCGGTGCGCCGACGTGGACTTTTCACGCGGGCTACGTCGTGACACTGCGCAAGGCAAGCCGTCTGCGCGATGATCTCGAACTCGATATTCACGCCCTCGCACTGGCGCTCACACTCCTTGAACAGATTCGCGTGCTTGAAACCGAGCTGTCGCAATTGCGCGCGCAGCACTCGGCAAACCGGTTTTATTGAAAGCGTGAATGAAACGACGATCATTTCTCGGCACCATCGGCTGCCTGCCCGTGGTGGTGGCCGAGGCAACATTTGCGTCCACCGCACCGTCCACCGCAGCGGCCACCACGACAACCCAATCCAGTAAACGCACCCGCCCCCGCCGCATAGGCATTGCCTTCGGTGGCGGTTCGCTGCATGGCATTGCCCATGTGGGCGCATTGCAAGCACTGCTCGCCAGGGGTCTCGAATTTCAGTTCATCACCGGTACCAGTGCCGGTGCCATCATCGGCGTGCTTGCGGCGGCGAAAATGCCGGTCAATGAAATTGAAGCGATTGCGCGCCGCGTCGAATGGCCCGGGATCCGGAACTTTTCATGGTCCGGCAAGGGGCTGATGCAAAACACCAAATTGCAATCGTTGATCGACAGCGTGCTCGGCAATCGGCGGCTCGAGCAATTGCCGGTGCCATTCGGTGCCATCGCCACCGACGCTACTTCCGGCGCGCGCGTCATCATTCGCAAAGGGCCGGCCGGTGCCGCCATCAGCGCATCGTGCGCGATTCCGGTGATGTTCGAGCCTGTGAAAATCGACGGACGCGAATTGGTCGATGGCGGCCTGACCGAGCCGGTGCCGGTGATTGCCGCACGCGAAATGGGGGCGGATTTTGTCATCGGTGTTGATGTCGCGTTTCGACCGGGCGAAGAGCCGTTTCAGGGCCTGACCGGTGCCGCATTTCAAACCATGCACATCATGGCCAACGCGCTCATCAACGAGCAACTCCCGCGCGCCGACATCGCCATCCGCATGCGTGTCCACGCGTTGATCAGCCAGAAAAACTCGCACGAGGCACTGATGGCGGCGGGACACGCGGCGGCGATGAAGGCGTGGCCGAGGTTGGCGGCGATGCTGGGGTGATAGACCGTTTTGCGTCACGCCAATGCCCGCGTAACAAAACGTAGATCGCCATTTGGCGCGGTTTTCGGAACAAAAGTGGCTGGAAACGCTCGCCCGCAATTGAGTTGTTGCAACCCTTGATTTCGCGATCAGAGGTTCCGCTCGATTTTCGACTTCACTTATGGCAGCGTTCTTGAAGTCATCGACGAGCAATGGAATGCCAATCGATTATCATTCTGTTGTGTGCGGATTTTTGGGAATACCGACCTCCTTATCCCTATATTGCCAATCAACTTCATCAGTTGCCTCGCAATCCAAGTCGTTATGAAAAAGTGCTATTGACCGACTTGTTTGCACGGTTGTCAACTGTGTGCAGCTCAATTTTCTTCATATCGAGTGACCTATGGCGAACGCCAAAACCAGTGTGAAAACAATTAAGGCCCCAAACTCGAGAAAACCGCTTGTCCCAATGAAACCCGCCAGATCACGAAAAACGGTCAAGGACTACCCCGCAACCGCTCCTGCCACAGTGCTCGTCGCCGAACAAAAACGCGTGGCGTCCCCCATTTATCTTGAGCAGGCGGAAATGTTTGATAGTCCGGCGATTCTTCCTCGCACCCGAAGCGCAAAAAGGATCGCGTTTGGTTGGTATGGTGGAAAATTCAGCCACTTGGATTGGCTTCTCCCGTTGTTGCCTACCGCCCATCACTATTGCGAGCCCTATTCCGGATCGGCGGCAGTTTTGTTGAATCGTGCGCCATCTGCCGTTGAAACGTATAACGATATCGACGGTGACGTTGCCAACTTCTTCCGTGTGTTGCGGGATCGGGGTGAAGAACTTATTCGGGCAATTGCACTCACGCCGTTTTCGCGGGAGGAATTTCATTTGGCGATTGTCAGTGTTGAACAGGGTATTTCGGATGTTGAACGCGCGCGCCGTTTTTATGTTCGCGCGCGCCAGGCTCGAACGGGTTTGGCCCAGACGGCGACGATAGGAAGATGGGCCAACTGTAAAAACACCAGTCGAGCTGGAATGTCAGGCGCGGTATCGCGATGGCTTGGCGGCGTAGAAGCGCTTGAGGGAATTGCCGTTCGGATATTGCGCGTTCAGATTGAAAATCGGCCGGCCGTGGATGTGATTCGTTTATACGATCAGAAAGACGCACTGTTTTATTGTGATCCCCCATACCTGCATGAAGCGCGCGGCGATTCCAAGGCATATAGTTTCGAGATGACCGAGACACAGCATTGGGAATTGGCTGAGACGGTTGCCCAATGCAAGGGGAAAGTTGCCGTATCAGGGTATCGATGCGACCCAATGGATACCTGGTACAAAGGTTGGCGTCGTTTTGATACGCCAATGAAATCGATCCACTCGACAAAACAGCTAAGACAAGAATCGGTTTGGATGAATTACTAAGTTATGGCGACACTTGATTATGAAAAGGCCGCGCGGTATTTACAAAGGAGGTCTTGGTACTGCTCGGGTCAAAGGAAGTTTCAGCATCCGTCAAGATCGCATGGAATGACATCGTTCGGGATATTGTTAGCCAATAGCGAGAAAGTTCGTTTCGCGCGGCTCCTATACCCGGATATTCAATCGTAGATCGCCATCTGACGAGGCGTTCCGGGCAAAAGTCATCCGAAAGGCGCGTCGGATATAGAGTTAGCTCGACACAAAAAGTAGCCTTTTACGCTAACCCGCCTTCGTCATATACCCCATCCACGGCCAATACGTCAGCGCAAAAATCACCAGCAGCACCATCGCCGCCAGCGTGATCACGAGGCCGGTGCGGATGAAATCGCGGGCGTCAAATGTATCCGTGCCATAGGCGATCATGTTCTGCGGCGCGTTCACCGGCAGGATGAAGCCAAAGCTCAC
>JANLQC010000490.1:0-12412 GCA_031367575.1 Betaproteobacteria bacterium
ATCACCAGCGCATGCAGGGCGATGATGGTGGCGTGGGTGGCAAGACCGGACTCGCCAAACGCGGCCAGCGCGACCGGGATGCCGATTTGCACCGTGTTACCGAACGTCACGGACAGCGCGCGCACGGCGGCGACATCCGGCACGATTTTTCGCCGCCGCTCGACGGCGACCACGATCAACATCAGCAGCACGGTCGGCACAAAAAACGCCGCCAGCGCGCGAAACTCAAGGCTCGCCAAATCGATGCGCGAGGTGGTGCGAAACAGCAACGCCGGCACGAACAGATAAAACGCAACGTTTGAAATGCCGCGCGTCACCTGACCGCTGTCGAAGGTCTTGCTGCGGCCGAACAGAAAGCCGGCCAGTGCCAGCAGAAAAATCGGCAACAGTTTTTCAGTCAGTGACATTCAAGTTTTTTCCGCTGCCGCCCGCTCCATCTGCGGCGATTGCAATTTTTCCGCGCGCTCTTCCTGTTGCTGCAACTGCCACATCTCCGCAAACTTGCCGTTCATGTCGATCAGCGCGCGAAAATTTCCGCGTTCAATGATGCGGCCATGTTCGAGCACGAGGATTTGGTCGGCATCGATGACCGTTGAGAGCCGGTGCGCAATCACCAGTGTGGTGCGATCCTGGGCAATTTCGCGCAGCTCGGCTTGAATGGCTTTTTCGGTTTTGGAATCGAGCGCCGAGGTCGCCTCATCAAAAATCAGGATCGCCGGATTTTTCAGCAGCGTGCGCGCGATCGCCACGCGCTGTTTTTCGCCGCCCGATAATTTCAGGCCGCGTTCACCGACCATCGCCTCCCATTTGTCCGGCAGACGCTGGATGAATTCGAGCACATGCGCGCGCCGCGCCGCGTCGTCGATTTCGGCGTGGGTCGCCCCGGGCCGTCCATAGGCGATGTTGTAGCGGATGGTATCGTTGAACAGCACCGTGTCCTGCGGCACGATGCCGAGACTTGCGCGCACGCTGTTTTGCGTCACGTCGCGGATGTCCTGACCGTCGATGGTGATGCTGCCTTTCTGGATATCGTAGAAACGAAACAGCAGGCGCGACAGCGTCGATTTGCCGGCACCGCTGGAACCCACCACGGCCACCGTTTGCCCGGCCGGCACGTCGAAACTCACATCAAACAGAATTTGGCGTTTCGGGTCGTAGCCAAAATCGACATTGTCAAAACGGATCGTCGCACCATTCACCGCCAGCGGCAATGCGCCCGCCTGGTCAGCGATTTCGCGATTTTCTCCCAGCAGGCGAAACATTTTTTCCATGTCGGTCAGCGCCTGCTTGATTTCGCGATACATCACGCCGAGAAAATTGAGCGGGATATACAACTGGATCAGCAGCGCATTCACCATCACCAGGTCACCCAGCGTCAGCGCACCGGCCACCACACCGTCGGAGGCGCGCCACATCAGCAGCGTGACGGCGGTCGCGATGACGCAGCTCTGCGCGACATTCAGCATGCCAAGCGAGGTCTCGCTCTTGGTCGCGGCCGCTTCGTAACTTTGCAGATTCTTGTCGTATCGTCCGGCTTCGAATTCCTCATTGCCGAAATATTTCACGGTCTCGTAATTCAGCAGCGAATCAATCGCCTTGGTGTTAGCCTTGGAGTCCATCTCGTTCATGCGGCGGCGATGCGCGGTGCGCCACTCCGTGATGCCGATGGTGGCGGCGGCATAGAGCACGATTGCCGAAAGCGTGATCACGACAAACCAGATGTCGAATTTTTTCGCGAGCAAAATCGTCACCAGCGTGATTTCCAGCAGGATCGGAATCATCGAGAACAGCATGAACGACATCAATGTTGAGACGCCGCGCGTACCGCGCTCGATATCGCGGGTCACACCGCCGGTTTGGCGGTCAAGGTGGAACCGAAGTGAGAGCGCATGCAAATGCCGGAAGACAGAAAGGGCAATGCGGCGCATCGCGCGCTGCGTGACTTTCACGAACACAATATCGCGCAGTTCACCAAAGAGGGTGGAGGAAAGCCTCAGCAATCCATAACCGGCCAACAACGCGAACGGCACCACCATCACCGCCTTTGATTTGTCCAGCGAATCGATGATTTCCTTTAGCAGCAGCGGCACGCCGATGTTGGCAAGTTTGGCGGTCACCAGAAAAATCAGTGCCAGCGCGACGCGTCCGCGGAAATCCCACAGGTAGGGAAACAGGGATCGGACGACCCGCCAGTCACTGTTGGCGGCAGGGGTGGTGGCGGTAGCGACGGTGGTGGCAACGTGGGAAGCAGGAACGGCGGGAGCGGTGGTGGCGTGCGGATTCGACATTTGGCGCTTTTCGGAGGTGACGCAAGTGCGGATGCAGGCGTGCAGGGACATATTATGACGCGCCCAACGGCAATTGCCGGATTGGGGACTGGACGTGACGCCAATTTCGCGTTGAAATGCGGGGCGGCGGGCCGATTTTCAACCGTCACTTGTTTGCAAAAAAATGCCTGAACCGTCGCAAAGCAAAAACCTCATGCCCCGATTCGCCGCCAACATCACTTTCCTGTTTACCGAGTTGCCGTTTCTTGATCGCTTCGAGGCGGCCGCGCGCGCGGGGTTTCGCGGCGTCGAGTTTCATTATCCGTTTTCATTTGATCCCGCCGACATCCGTGCGCGGCTCGAGGCGCACAATCTGACCCCAGTGCTGATGAACATTCGCGCCGGCAAACCGGAGCGCGGCGAATGGGGATTCGCCGGCATTCCGGGAAGGAAGGAAACTTTTCGTTTGTGCGTCATCGAAGCCATCGATTACGCGCTTGAAATCGGCATCAGGCAAATCAATTGTCTGGCTGGCGTCAAGCCACCGAACGCCGACGTTCGCACTTGCGAACTGCTGCTGATCGATAACGTCAGGCGCGCGGCGGAAGAATTTAAAAAGGCCGGTCTCGCGTTGAATCTCGAAGCGCTCAATACCCGCGATGTACCCGGCTTTCTGGTCAGCAACACCCGCGACGCAATGCGCATCATCAACGAAATCGGTGCCAGCAACGTGATGCTGCAATACGATTGGTATCACATGCAAATCATGGAGGCGTGGCGGGAAGGCACAACCGAACCCGCTCGCGCCAATGTTCTCGCCGAGACCATGCGCCTGCTGCTGCCGATGATCGGCCACATTCAATTCGCAGACGCGCCCGGTCGCCATCAACCCGGATCCGGGCAGATCGATTTTCCGGCGCTGTTTGCGCATGTTGATGCGATCGGTTATCAGGGCTGGATTGGTGCCGAGTATCACCCGCAAGGTACAACGGCGGAAAGCCTGGGTTGGCTGCAGGCGCATTTGCCGCAGTAAAATCGAGGCGCGATTGCGCATGAAAGTCCAATGCTGGCGCGCGTTTTGGAGCATTTGTGCCCGAAGACGCCCGCCAATGCTTGTGTCTTTGCAGTTTGCGGAATTGCAAATTAATTGCCGCTTGCGGCTTGCATGCGGCTTGCATGCGGCTTGCATGCGGCTTGCTGGTGCGCAATGATTCTGCGAAAGCGCCGCGACACGATATAGTGATGCCTGTCCAATCAATAAACGCAAAAAATGCCAGACACCCTTGACGCCCGAGCGCGCAATGAGCAGCAACGGTTGCGCTTGCAACAGATCCGCTTCGCCGCCGCCGCGTACGCCATTGCCATTCCGCTTTTGTTGCTGGCGTACCTCGTCAAATTGATCGGTGGCGGACCGGCCCTGATCGCCATCGGCCTGATGTTCGCCGCCAACCTGATTTATTTCGTGCTTGTCCGCAGCGGGGCAAACCTGCGCTTCGAGGATCCGAGTCTGGTACACGCGCAGACGTTTGCCGGCATTGCATTCGTGATGTATGTCGCCTACAGCTTCAACCATGATCGCGGGCTGGTGCTGATCTGGTGTTTTGTGGTGCTGCTGTTCGGCGTGTTCCGTTTCAAGACCCGCGAATTCCTGTTCAACACGCTGGTGATCCTGGCCGGCTATGCGCTGGTGATCAACCTGCTGATGACCTACAAGCCCGATACCGTCAATGTTCACCTTGAATGGTTTCAGTGGATGACGCTGGCGCTGGTGCTGCCGGCGTTCGCCTTGATCGGCGGGCGCATCAGCGCGCTGCGTGCAAAGCTGGCCGCGAACAACGCGGAACTGACCCACGCGTTGTCCACCATCCAGGTTCTGGCCAATCACGATTCGCTCACCGGTCTCCCCAATCGGGCCATGTTCAACGGCAACCTGCAAGGCGCAATCGCGCGCGCGGCACGGTCAAAGACCCGGCTCGCCGTATTCTTCATCGATCTCGACAATTTCAAGCAAGTCAATGACACACTCGGTCACCCGTTCGGTGACAGCGTGCTGCGCGAGGCGGTGCGGCGTTTTCACGGGCTGGTTCGCGACGGCGACACGCTGGCGCGGTTTGGCGGCGACGTGTTTGTGTTGCTGGTCGAAAACCTGAAAGAGTTGGCCGACATCCATCCCATTGCGCAAAAGATGCTGGCCGTTCTTGAACCGCGCGCCACATTGCAGGGCAATGAAGTGAATCTGTCGGCGAGCATCGGCGTTTGCGTTTACCCGGACGACGGCAAGGAAGCGGCCGCACTGCTGGCCAATGCGGATATCGCCATGTATCAGGCGAAATTGCTGGGCCGCAAACAGTATTGCGTTTTTTCGGCGAGCATGAGCGAACTCGCGGCGGAGAAATACCAGATGGAAGCGGCGTTGCGGCGCGCGCTGGAGGAAAACCGTTTCCGCATGCACTATCAGCCAAAAATCGACATTCCGACCGGCCGTGTCACCGGCGTGGAAGCGTTGATTCGCTGGGAACATCCGGAACTTGGTCTGATCTACCCGGATCGGTTCATCCCGCTCGCCGAGGAGACCGGCCTCATCATCGCGATCGGCAAATGGACGCTCACCGAAGTTTGCGCGCGCGCACGCGACTGGGAGGAAATGGGCATTGCACCGATGATCATGTCGATCAACTTGTCGGGCTCGCAATTGATGCACCCGGATTTTGTGAAGGAATGCGCGGCGGCACTCAAGGCGGCGGGCCGCAAACCGGAACTGTTTGAGCTCGAAATCACCGAGAGCATGGTCATGCAGAACCCGGCACGGGCCACCAAGCTCATGGATGAGCTCCGGGCAATCGGCATCCGTCTTGCCATTGACGATTTTGGCACCGGATATTCGTCGCTTGCCTACTTGAAGCAGTTTCCGGTACATACGCTCAAGGTCGATCAGAGCTTCGGGCGCGACCTGCCGCACAATAGCAACGATGTCGCGATCACCCGTGCGGTGATCGCGATGGCGCACAGCCTCAACATGAACGTGATCGCCGAAGGCGTCGAGCGTCAGGAGCAACTCACGCTGCTTGAAGCGGAAGGCTGCAACGAATTTCAGGGGTTTTTTTGCGCGCGCGCGTTGCCCGAAACTGAACTGATTGCATTCCTGAAAAACCGCGCGGCCAGGCATTGACCCGCACCGGCAGCGATTAGTGACTAGCGATTAGCAATTGGCGCTTAGCGATTCGCGTTCAACGATCAGCGTGGCAATTTTCCCAACACCGTTCACTCTCGGCCGTGTCCTGCTAACGGCGGTCGTGACCGTGACTTTTGCGCTCGTCGCATACCGCCTGTGGACAGCATCGCACGATCACAAACCCGCGTGGCCGAATGACGTCATGAGAATCGAAACCCCGCCGGGACGCAATGACTCACCGCAGCCCGCGATGTTTTACGCGCCGCCCGCAATTGCAAGCGAATCAAAGAGCCAGGCACCGAGACCGTTGTTGGTGGCGCTTCACACCTGGTCATCGGGTTATGATCAGGTTGAATCGATCTCCTACGCCGAATGGTGCATTGCAAACCGCTGGGTGTTCGTGCATCCGCATTTTCGCGGCCCGAACGACCATCCAGGGGCAATGGGGTCTGAGCAAGTCATCACCGATATCCTTGGCGCGGTTGAGTATGCAAAGCAACATTCAAATGTCGACACGCGGCGAATTTTTCTGATCGGCGAATCAGGTGGCGGTTACGCGGCATTGCTGGTGGCGGGGCGGGCACCGGAAATTTGGGCGGGTGTTTCGGTTTGGGCCGCACCAATCGACATGATTGCGTTTTACGAGGAGTCGATCACCCGTCGGCTCCGCTATGCCGGCGATATCGCGCGCGCGTGCAACGGCGCGCCGCTTCCCGGCTCCGCCGCCGCCGCCGAGTGCGCGAAGCGATCTGCATCGACGTATCTCTTGGCGGCGCGCGACGTTCCCATCGACCTCAATGCCGGCATCCGCGACGGCCACGACGGCGGTGGCAGCGTGGCCATCAGTCACAGTTTCAACGCCTTTAATTTGCTTGCCAATGCACCCGACAGGTTTGCTGCCAGCGAAATCGACGCGATGGTGCGCCTGCCGAGTGTTCCCGTCGCGCTGCAATTCTCAGGCAATGATCGACATTACGCAGGTTTGCCAGTGCTGCTGCGCCGACAATCGCACAACGTACGACTTACGCTTTTCGATGGCGGCCATCAGCGAATCACCTCGGCCGGGCTTGCCTGGCTATCGGGTCTGCCGGATCGAAAATAGTTTTTCTGACGACAGTTGTGGTCGATTATTGTCGCGCACAACGGCCATTGTTATCGCGGCAGGCAAACCGACACCGCCTGACCAAGCCGGTGAATCTCCAGCAGACCTCGTTTCTCCGCGTCCTCGAGAATCTTGCCAAATGCCTTGTAGCCGTATGCGGATTCGATGAAGTCCGGCCGGCGGCGTTTCAGCGCGTTCTTCACGTTTGAGGCATGAACATCGTCCAGATTTTTTTCACTCAGCAATGCCTCGACGGTCTCAACCACCATATCAATGGCTTCCAGGCGACGCGCGTCGTCGGCGGATTCGGTGGCACCGGACTCCTCGGCAACGACGGTCTTGCGATCATTCGGTTTTTTCGCCGCATGATCCTTTTGTTTTCTTGTTTCGGCATCGGCAACTTTTTTCGATGCCGCGTCGGCTTGTTTTTTTGCCGTGGCCTTCTTGCGCGCTTCGCCGGCTTTTACCAAGTCGTCGTAAAAGATGAATTCATCGCAATTGCCCACCAGCAAATCCGAGGTCGAGCTCCGCACACCGACACCGATCACCGTTTTGTTATTCTCGCGAAGCTTGCTCACCAGCGGTGAAAAATCGGAATCGCCGCTGATGATGACGAACGCATCAACATGCGCCTTGGTGTAGCAGAGATCCAGCGCATCGACCACCATGCGGATATCCGCTGAATTTTTTCCGGATTGGCGCACATGCGGAATTTCGATCAGCTCGAACGCCGCTTCATGCATGCCTTTCTTGAAATCCTTGTAACGCTCCCAATCGCAGTAGGCTTTCTTGACGACGATGTCGCCTTTCACCAGCAGGCGTTCGAGGACTTTGCGGATATCGAATTCCGCGTATTTTGCATCGCGCACGCCAAGTGCCACATTCTCAAAATCGCAGAACAGGGCCATGTTTTGCACGTCGCTCATGGAGGGGGTGGCCATTGGGTTTCCTTTGGTTGGACGGATGCGCCGGGGCAGAGCCAGCGTCCCGAATTGGTTTCAATTGCAATCAGGTGGCAACGTGGTTGGCGTTTCCCTACGGCTTGCCCTTGTCCACGCCCGCTTTGGAATCCGTGGGTGCCGGGCTCGACACGGCGGCAACACAGGGCACCGCTTTCAAGGTGCTCGACTCGAATTCGCGCTGCATGATGGTCAGGCGCGCGATCATGTTCATGTCCGGCTCTTTCACCGTGAACTGCGTTTCCCTGATTTGCGGATTTCGCGGGGATATCTGCAAATCCCTGGCGAGCGTCGGCGCTCTTCCCTGAATGTCCGCCATCGCCTTGCGAGCCGCTTCATCGCTGGAAAACACGCCAAGCGAAATCGTGCTGTCGCCCAGCAATGAAACATCTTTCACGCCGGTCTTTTTCAGGTTGGCGAGCAGCGTTTCGGCGGCCCGCTTGTCTTTTTGCGCCGGCGACGTGACCACGAAACGCGTGAAATCCTCAACATTGCGTGAACTCATTTTATCGCCCAGATTCATCGCGCCGAATGCGATGCCGGCGCGTGTGCCGTCCGCTGGCTTGACACCAAAATCGACGCACGCCGAACCCTTGAGGCTCTCGGCAAGCTTGCGCGCGGCCAGCGCATCGGCCGCCGCCTTGCCGGGTTCGGCAACCGCAACGATTTTCATCGCGTCGCGGTTTATTTCGCGCGGCAGCGTCGCGGCAGGCCGCGTTTCGGCCAGATACAAATAGGTGCCAAACGCGACATTGGCAAGCAGCAGCAGCAGAAATATGAATCGGGACATGAGTTAGGGATTGGAATCATTGAGCGCGATTTCGCGCAGGCCATCGAGAACAAGATTGTCGTTGATCGTGACCGGAAACGGAAGATGCGGTGCAATTCGGTGCATTGCGCCACCACTGCCGACGCAGTGAGGCGCGGCAGCGGTTTGTGCGGCCAGATGCGCGTACATGCGCTGCACGGCGCCGCTGCAGGCCTCGATGCCGCCGGTGGAAATTGCGTCGAACGTGTTGCGCGGGAAAACCTGATGCCTACCGGCATCAAGCGGCAATTGCGCGGTGGCGCGATTCAGCGCCGCGCGCATCAACGCGAGGCCCGGCACGATGATGCCACCGAGAAAAACGCCCTGCGCGTTGAGCGCATCGACCGTAAGCGCGGTGCCGGACATCACCACCAGCAGCGGCAATGGTGTCGATTTTTGCGCCGTGAAGGCGGCAATCATGGCGGCCCAGCGGTCGGTGCCCAGCGCTGCGGGCGGCTCATAGCGGCTGGTGACGCCGCACTGCCCGGCGTTGGAATCGATGAAGTGAATCGGTTTGCCAAGATGACAAAGCGCATCCCGGATATGTTCGCCGACACGCGAACCGGCCACGTTTGATACGATCACCCGCTCGATTTGCGCGGCAAATTCTGGATCGCGCGGCAACTGGCTGAAGGCATCTTTTTCGCCCGCGGCCGCGGTTGCGAATGAAGCGCGCCGGCACCACTCGCGGCCATCGTGAAAGCCCCACTTGACGCGCGTATTGCCCGCGTCAATGGCGAGGATCCCCGGCAGCGTGCGCTCAGCCATTGCGGACTTCGCGCAGGCTGACTTCGCCCGAGGCCAGCAATCGATCCCGGCCCTGAACGGACACGATCAGCGAGCCATCATCGGCGACATCGCGTACCAGCGCGTCAAACGCATGGCCGCCACTCACTTGGACGCGCACCGGTTTTTGCTGCAGCGCATGTACGCCGATCCATTCGCGCTTGAAGGCCGCAAATCCGTTCGCCTGAAATTCATCCAGCATGCCGACCAACTGCCGCAACACTTCTGCCAGCAATAAATTGCGCGAAACGCTCACGCCGGCCACGCGTTGCAGGTCGGTTGCCGGTTGATCGATGCGCGCAATGACAGATACCGGCAGATCCATGTTGATACCGATGCCGATCACCACCGCTGTCGGGCCGAGCATGTCACCCTGACTCTCGATCAACACGCCCGCCAATTTGCGGGCACCGACGACGACATCGTTGGGCCACTTAAGCTGAATGTCGCCGCTACCGATGCCGAGTTGCTGAAGTGTCCGCACCACGGCAAGCCCCACCACCAGCGACAACCCACCCAATTGCGCCGCACCTTTTTCAAAGCGCCACAGCAGCGAAAACGTGAGCGATGCCGCAAACGCGGAATGCCACACACGACCGCGACGCCCGCGGCCGTCGGTCTGAATTTCCGCCACCAGTCCGGCACCTGAGGGCGCGCCCGCGACGGCGCGCCTCATCAATTCAGTGTTGGTGGAATCAATGGTCTCAATCAGATCCATATCCACCCGGCGCAGCGCATCGCCAAGTGCTTCGCGGATGCGTTCCAGACTCAACAATTCGACCGGCTGCGCGAGCCGGTAGCCGCGCCGGGTCAGGCTGAAAATTTCGATGCCGGCCTCACCGGCGTCGTGCAACGCGTCCGATACGGTGCTGCGCGAAACGCCAAATTGTTCGGCGAGGCGGGTACCGGACACGAAGCGTTCGTGCGAGAGTTCGCGCAGCAATTGGAAGACGAGTGGCTTCAAGTCAATTTGCAATATTCAACGCGACAATGCAGCCGCGCGTCCGCACTGCCGCGCACGCATTTGCCTCTCTCCGGGAGAGGCCGACTCGCGCCGCAAGCCGGGGAAGGGGAAGGTGCGTATCACTTAAAAAACTCAATCCCCATTCTCCGCCCGGCACAACGCCACCTCGGCCGCATAGGCAATTTCGGCAATGACCGAATCGAGCAACAACTGCACGCGCCTGGAAAGCTTGGCGCCTTCGCGATAATCGGCCGGCGCAATGAAATCCACGCGTCCCGCATCGAGCAATCCCACACAGGTCTTTTTGCTCTTTGCGAGTTTCGGATTGAACACCGCCAGCGAATGTCCGCCGCTTTTGGTCGTCAACGCCATCGACGGCACATCGGTCATGCCGTCGCCGATATAAATGATGTTGGAAAACGGGATCGGCCGCTCGCCCTCGGGCATGTGCTCGTTGATCGATTCGGACAGCGCCTCCTTGCCCTTGTTGATGCGAAACAGGAACTGCGTTTTGGAGGTGTCGGTGATCAGGAGCTTTGGGAAATTGGCGATGCCATATTGGTTGAAATGATATTCGGAGGCGTAAATCTGTTTGAAGTATTTCTGGATCGACACGCCTTCGAGAATTTCTTTTTGGCCCGCCGAAATAATGTAATGGTGAACGTTCACCGCCCCCGCGCCGCGTTTTTTCACATAGGCATTGATGCGCGGAAACCATTCCTCGACACCGGGAAAATACTGGATGTGTTTGGCCATCGCGGCAAAATCTTCACGGGTGATGCGCACGTCGTCATTCTTGTAGAGCATCTCCATCATCAGGCGCATGTACACCAGCATCGAGTCGGATCCGGTCTCGTGCGCTTCTTTGTGTACCTTCGCCCAGAACGCCTCAGGCTCGATGCCGAACTTTGGCAGCACCGTATATTCCTGCATCGGCTGCGGCGAAAGCGTGCCGTCGAAGTCATACACCATCGCAATGGTGTTTTGCGTGAAGGTCTTTTTTGCCATGCGGGAAGTTTAACTGCAATTGAAAACGCCCGGACAGGCCGGGCGTTTTTCAATTTCCTGCCAATCTCAATCGGCGTAGATGCCGGCCTTCTTGATAATCGGCGCCCACTTGGCGATTTCGGCCGTCAGATGCGCACGCAGCACTTCCGGTTTGCGGCGCTCGACCGGTTCCGGTGCGGTGCCCAGATCGGCAAATTTTTTCTTCAGGTCAGCGTCATTCAGCGCGTCATTCAGTGCCGCGTTGAGCCGGTCGATGATCGGTTTCGGCGTGCCTTTCGGTGCCCAGAAACCGTGCCAGATACCGACTTCAAAACCCTTGAATCCGGCTTCGTCCATGGTCGGCACATCCGGCAGAGACGCCACGCGCGTTTTGCTGGTGACGCCGTAAACCTTGACCTTGCCGCCCTTGATTTGCGAGGTGGTGTTGGTGGTTTGGTCGCACATGAAATCGACCTGGCCGCCGAGCAGATCGGTCATCGCCGGCGAGGTGCCTTTGTACGGCACCGTCAACACGTCGGTTTCAATCGAGCTCATGAACAACATGCCGCAAAGGTGCGATGCGGCACCGATGCCGGCATTGGCATACGACACCTTGTCCTTGTTGGCCTTCACATACGCGATCAGCTCTTTCATGTTGTTCGGCGGAAAATCCTTTTTGCCGATGATCGTCATCGGCACCGTCGTCACCAACCCGATCGGATCGAGATCCGTGACCGCGTTATAGCGCAGGGTGCGATAGAGCGACGGGCTGGTCGAGATGCCGATGTGCATCAGCAAAGTCGTGTAGCCATCCGGCGCGGCCTTGGCGACTTTCTCGTTGCCGATATTGCCGCCGGCACCGCCGACGTTTTCCACAATCACCGTTTGTCCGAGTGACTTGGACATGATCGCCGCAACTGATCGTGCGACGGTATCGGTCGGCCCGCCCGCCGCGAACGGCACGACCATCGTGATCGGCTTGGTCGGATAGGCCTGCGCAAAAGCGAGGCTGCTGGCGAGCACGGTCGCCAAGGTAATGAAGACGCTGCGAATTTTCATGATTCCTCCAAAGGGACGATGGTGAATGTTACTGCGGCTACGGTTCAAGTCCAATCGCCATTTTACCCATTGCCAATGGCGCACGCTTGAGGTTTATCAACGCGCGAGGCGGATGTTTCGGATGACGCGAATCGACAATTGCCGGGCAAACAAACGCTCACCCGCGTCTTTTGTTCCGGTAGCGGCTCGATTTGCATGTCCGCCAGCGCATTGAGAACTGCAAAAAAACGCCCTCAGTACGGCGAAACGGCTTGGGGCAACGGGTGTCGCCCTCGGAAACTTTTCTTCCCCGTTTGTTGCGATTCCCG
>JANLQC010000492.1:0-2994 GCA_031367575.1 Betaproteobacteria bacterium
CCCCATTGTCTTCATCGATTCGTTTTGACCATTCATCGAAGCGCGCCGAATTTTTCTGTGCAGGCATGGATCGGTCGTACCAGACATCAAGCATCATCACACCCCGCCGCGCGACCCGCAACGCCTCTGCCGTCGCAGGCATTGCGGCCTGCATATGGTGCGCCGTGTATTGCCCAACGACATAATCAAATTCATCGTCATCGAAGGGTAATTGCAACGCATTGGCCCTGATCACGTTCAGGCTGGCACGTTGCGCCGTGTTGACTCGCATCGCATCCGTATCCACACCGGACAATCGCGCGACGCGACCCGTGAGTCGCGTCAATAGTTCACCGTCGCCACAACCGACATCGAGAACGCTTGCCGGTTGCATCGCGATCAGTAACTCAATAAAGCGCGCGCAATAGCTGTCAGTCGCGTCCAAATATTGCCCCATCTGATGAATGAAACACCAGCACTGGCGCGCTTCTCCAAGCATTTTCAGCCAGAAAGGCGCGCCCCTGCTCGTTTCTCAACCGTTACCAAGGCTCCAAACAAAACATATAGCCATGCGGGCGCACGGTCTTGATCTTCCAGCCGGTCTCCTTGTCCTGGCCGAATCGCCGACGCAAACGATACAAC
The DNA here is from genome assembly GCA_031367575.1 of Betaproteobacteria bacterium. Classification (GTDB taxonomy): domain Bacteria; phylum Pseudomonadota; class Gammaproteobacteria; order Burkholderiales; family Usitatibacteraceae; genus UKL13-2. Next base: position 622 of record JANLQC010000492.1, read on the forward strand.
CGCGCATCAACAGATCGATCGGCGTTGCTGTAATGCAAGCCGCGCAACGATTTCAAGATATCGTTGCGCTGCATCACTCGCCCGGCATTGCTCGCGAGCAGCCACAGCAAATCAAATTCGGCGGGCGAAAGTTCGATGCGTTTATCGTCGAGCACCACTTCACGATTGACGCCGTGAATTTTCAGGCGGCCAAACTTGAGGACTTCGCCATCGGTGGTCGCCGCCGCCGAGGGATGCGTGCGCCGCGTGATCGCCTTGATGCGCGCGAGCAACACGCGTGGCTGCACCGGCTTCGCCAGATAATCGTCGGCACCCAATTCGAGGCCGAGCACCTGGTCAAAATCCTCTTCCTTGGCGGTGAGGATGATGATCGGCACGGTGTTTCCCGCAGCGCGAATCTCGCGGCAGACATCGAAACCATCTTTGCCCGGCAGCATGACATCGAGGATGACGAGATCGGGTTTTTCGTCGGCCACACGCTTGAAGGCCTGATCACCGCGCCCTTCCACCACCACCGCGATGCCCTGCTTGCCGAGATAGTCCGCAATCGCGTGGCAAAGCTCCGCATCGTCCTCGACAAGCAAGACGCGGGTGGTGCGCTCCGCTGTTTTTTCAATCGCGATTGCATCATTTAGTGCGTTCATTTATGCGCCCTCCGGCAACTGCAGAAAATCAATCTTCGCAACCCGTCCATCGTCACTTACCACGTGAGCGAGACGCGCGTTCCGCCCAATTTGGATTCGCCAATTTGCGCAGACCCGCCGTGCCAAAAAGCAATCTGCCTGACGATTGCAAGTCCGATTCCGGCACCGCCGGAGCGCCGGTCGCGGCTGCTGTCAAGGCGCGTGAACGGTTCAAACAGCCGGTCACGTTCGGCGAACGGTATGCCCGCACCGTCATCATCGACATGCATGTAAGACTTGCCGTCGGCAAATCCCACGCGCAATTCCACCTGCTTTTTTGCGTACCGAACCGCGTTTTGCAACAGGTTGGTGGCGGCGCGCGAAAGATAGCGATAGTCGCCGTTGACCTCTTCGGCATCGGCAAAAATATTGATCTGAACCTCGCGGCCGGTGGCGCTCGCCAACTCGCGCGCATCGTCGGCCATCTCATTGAGCCAGGGCTCAACATCGACCGGCCCGATATTCAGGTTCGGTTCTTCCCGATCGAGCCGCGCGTACTCCAGCAGTTCAGTGGAAAGGTCATCGAGCTGATCGATCGCGGTATTCATGTGACGCAATTCCTGGTCTTTTTCTTCAATGCTGCCGGCGTTAATGGCGAGTTCATGACGAAAACGCAATCGCGTGACCGGCGTGCGGAACTCATGTGACACAGCGTTCGTCAAATTCTTGTGTGAGCCGAGCAGCGCGGAAATGCGGTCTTTCATTTTGTTGAAAGAATCGGCCAATGGGTACAACGCGGCACCCTTGCGCATCTCAACATGAAAATCAAAGTGCCCTTCGCCGATGCGAATGGCCGCTTTTTCAAGGGTTGCCATGTCACGACGGAACAGGCGCAGCCACAAAAATATTGCCAGCGCGTACAAGCTCGATTCAACCAGCCACGTGAATTGGGTGGAGGTCAGCAAACCAAATACCAGAACGGGTTGATGCCGCGCAAACGGCGCTTTCAAAACGACGACATGCTGCGTCCCCAAAATGGTGTGGAAAATCTCATAGCCGTAGCCGCTCGGCAGGTCGCGCGAAACAGGTTGCTGCGCGCGGATTTTTTCGATTTCCCCGGTCGTCAGTTCGCCCCTTTCGACGAGGTCGTCAATCGTCAACAATTGCGATGGCCCCAAGAATACGTCCGGTGATCCAACCCGCGCTTTCAATTTTTCGAACCGGGCGGGCCATTCTTCTTTTGGAAATGGGGCCAATACTTCTTCGATCATCACGTAGGTGCGTCGGTAACGCTCATTCGCATTGCTGGCGGACGTTTTCTCCATCATCCAGTCGAAGACATGCTTTTGAATCTGGAACGACGCAAGCGACGTCAGCAAAATCAACAGCCACAGCTTGAGAAAAAGTTTGGCCATCGTCTATCACTTCGGCTTTCGCATGTTCGGACTCCGCCAGCGGGGCTTGTGCGAATCCGCAATTTTCTTTGCAAGCGTCTGCATTTCGATGCGGCCGGCGGGCAACCCGCACCTGCCAATATCATTCATCGTAGCAGTTGCAGGCCAAATCCATTGCAACAAACTGCGACAGTTTGCAGCCACACGTAGCAGCCGTCCGGGTTCGGCAATGAAGCATGCAAGCCGGGGCGGAAGTTCGTTACGCAATTGTTCACGTGCGGGGCCGCCTGGTCGCACAACATGAGTCAGGCATCGCGCAAGGCTCTGCCTGCCTTCGACCGTGCTATTTGAACTTG
>JANLQC010000494.1:0-2219 GCA_031367575.1 Betaproteobacteria bacterium
CGTCAAACCCGCGAGTGACGAAATCGCGGCGCGCGCGCTGTCACAGGCGTGGGTCGGTCTTGGCTTCGCGATGATCGGCGATAAACAAGCCGCAAAGGCACAGGCCTTGTTTGAGCGCCAGCTTGCCCATGACTTGAATAACGCCATGCTGCATTTTGGCCTCGGGCGCGCGCAGCTGGAAAACAATGCGGTCGAGGCGGCCATCGCGTCGCTGGAACGCGCAATCAAAATCGACGCCAAATTGAACATCCACTATCGGCTGGGCATCGCCTATCAAACCAAGGGGGACAAGCCGCGCGCGATCACCGCGTTTCAACAATTTCTGGGCTATGCGCCGCCGGGAAAATCGGCGGACGACGCGCGGCAGCGTATTGAAATGCTTAAAGTTGGCAGCTATTAGCCGGGCGGATTTTTGCGCGTTTTTTCAAACTGCGCTAAACTAGCGATAGAAGCTTGACTGACGAGGTACTCCAGATGTCCCACATTCGCACAAAATTTGCACTGAGCGCGCTGCCGGTTTCCATGGTCGCGGGCGGTGTGGCGGCGTATGGCGGGCGGGATTCCCTTTTGTTCCAATGTTCCATTTCCCCGCGCCGCAACAACGCAAGCACCGCGTTTTCGCGCCGTCAATTGGACGGCATCGCCATTCAGCATTAAGCCCGGCCGCACCCTTGGTGCCCTCGCCGGATTTACACGGCGGGGAACATACCGGAAGGCAGACTTCCCCGTCTTTGATTCATGATTGGCCGATTCCATTTCGGCTAGTCGCCGCGCATTTTGTCGATGACAAATGCGCGTCAGGACAATTGGAATATTGTTGGAAAAAATGAAACAACAAGACCCACAAAACTTGTCGCCACCATTGTCGCCGTCGCAATCATCGCGACCGATTCGCTGGTGGGAAAAATACGTTGGCAGCATCTGGCACAACCGCGATTTCCGCACGCTTTGGTTGTCGCTGACCATTACCCATTTTGGCGGTCAGGTGACTTTTCTCGCGCTTCCGCTGACCGCCGCGTTGCTGCTTAATGCGAGTCCGCTCGAAATGGGTATTCTCACCGCCGTCGAGGCACTGCCCTACACCCTGTTCGGCCTGTTCACCGGTGTGCTGATTGATCGTTCACAAAAATTGCGCTTGATAATCCTCGCCGACATTGGCCGCGGATTGGCGTTGTCACTGGTGCCCATTGCCGCATGGCTGGGCTTTCTGTCGATGTCGATTCTGTATATCGTCGGATTTTTGGTCGGCGTCGGCGGCATCATCGGCTGGGCCGCGTATCAGGTGTTTATGGCCGAACGGGTGGGCAACGAGCACCTGGTGGAAGCGAATTCGGGAATCGCCCTGTCGGACTCGGCATCGTCATTGATCGGCCCGGGCATTGCCGGCGCGCTGATTCACTGGTTGACGGCACCGTTCGCGATTCTGCTCGATGCGATTTCGTTTTTCATTTCCGCCTGGATGTTGCGCGGCATTCCGCCGAGGGCGAGTGATGCGCCGAAATTGCGTACGGTGCAGGATCAAAATGGAGCCTGGGCGGGAATCTGGGCCGACTCGAAAGAAGGCCTGAAAATGATCCTCGGTCATGCGGTGCTGCGTTCGATCGCGTTCACGCTGATGTTGTGGAATATTTTGAAGCACGCCTATCTGGCCATCGTGATTTTGTATGCGACGCGCGATCTCGCGTTGTCGCCCGGCACCATTGGCGCGCTGTTCATGATTGCGGGCATTGGCTTTCTGCTTGCCTCGGCGAGCTGCCAATGGTTAAACCGCCGCTTCGGCGTTGGTTATGTGATGCTAATGGGCTTGACCATGACGGGTGTGGCGTGGCTTGGTGTGTCGGGCGTGATTGCCAATGAATGGGTGGTGTTTCAATTGGGGGCGGCACTGTTTTTGATGGATCTCGGTGCCATGTTGTTTTTCATCAATTACCTTTCGCTGCGGCAAGCCGCGACCCCGGAGCATTTGCGCGGGCGCGTCACATCCACGCTGATTTTCATGGCGGTATCGCTGGCACCGTTGGGTTCACTGCTCGGTGGCGTGCTGGGCACCTGGCTGGGGTTGCGCCTGACGATTGCGATATGCGGCGGGGCGGGCTTGTTGGGGCGACAGCCAGTCCCAAAAGCCCGCCCGGCGCCAGAGGGCGGGGGGGGTGGTCGGTGGGCAGCACTGGAGGGGCCCCGGGGCTAGTGGAGGGGTGGGGGGATGCCCGGCGGCGGGG
>JANLQC010000545.1:0-5315 GCA_031367575.1 Betaproteobacteria bacterium
GATGATGTGGTCTCAGGCTACATGGGAGGGCAGGGTGCCAACCCGAGCTACGAAGAAATATGCACCGGGAAAACCGGCCACGCCGAAGTCATTCAGGTGAAATTCGATGCAGCCATCATTTCGCTTCGCGAAATCCTCGAAGTATTTTTTGCAGTCCACAATCCGACCACGCTCAATCGGCAGGGCAACGATAGTGGCACGCAGTATCGCTCGGCGATTTTTTACCACACGCCGGAACAACAACAAATTGCCGGCCAGGTGATCAAATCGGTCGGCGGCGGCAAGGTTTGGGACGACCCGATTGTCACCGAGGTCGTGCCGGCCGTCGCGTTTTACCCGGCCGAGGAATATCACCAGGAATTTTTCAGACGCAACCCGCATCAGGGTTATTGCATGGCGGTGGTGTCGCCAAAGTTGAGCAAATTCCGCAACAACTTCACGTCGAAACTAAAATCGTAGAACGCCATTTGGCGCGGGTTTCCGGTCTGGTTCTACATGTTGGATAGATCGCGCCTGATTTGCCGCGCGGTTGTCAGCGCCCGCTCCAAATCGGCATCACAAACAGTGACGTGCCCCATTTTCCGGCCCGGGCGCGCCTCTTGTTTGCCGTAAAGGTGAAGATGTGCGTTGGAATGCCGCAGTACCGCTTCCCAGTTTGGCGCTTTTTTAAGCGCGTCGCCCCGCCAGCAGTCGCCCAATATGTTCAGCATGACGGCAGGCGTGTGTTGGTAGGTGTCGCCCAGCGGCAGATCGCAAAGTACCCGAACTTGTTGCTCAAACTGCGACGTGCGGCAGGCGTCGATGGTGAAGTGTCCGCTGTTGTGCGGTCGCGGCGCGATTTCATTGATGAGGAGTTTGTCTTGTCCCGCGTCGTCGACGACAAAAAATTCGACTGCCATCACGCCGACATATTCAAGTTTGGCGGCGACGCGCATGGCGATGTCGCATGCCTCGATGGCAAGCGCATGCGGGACGCGCGCAGGGGCGATGGTGATGTCGAGAATGCCGTTGATGTGCTGATTCTCAGCAACCGGAAAAAGGGCGGTCTTGCCATCGCTTGCGCGCGCCAGCACGACCGACACTTCCTTTTTGAGCGTCTGAAATTGTTCAAGAATGCAAAGCGCACCATTCCATGCAAAGAAGGTCGCATCCAGATCCGCGCGCGAGGCGATGCGCGCCTGACCCTTGCCGTCATATCCAAAGCGCACTGTCTTGAGAATGCCCGGCAATTTCACCCGTTGCAATGCGCTATCGAAATCACCCGCAGTGCGAATCAATGCAAATGGCCCGACTGGAAAACCCTGTGATTCAAAAAATTTCTTTTCAGCACCCCGATCCTGCGCGATCGCCACCGAATGTCCGCTGGGACGGACGCTGGTATGGCGCGCGAGTTCAATCAGTGCGGCGGCGGGGGCATTCTCAAATTCGGTGGTGATCGCCGCGCAGGTCTTCGCCATATCGTCGAGCGAAATCGGATGGGTGTACGCGGTGTTGAGATGGCCGGTCGCGAATTCGGCGGCGGGAGAGAGTGGATCCGGATCGAGTACCGTGACGCGATAATCAAGATTGCGTGCCGCCATGGTGAACATGCGGCCCAGTTGGCCGCCGCCGACGAGGCCCAGCGTGGCACCGGGAAGAATCATAAAATATCCGGCAACTGCATGGCGGCCACCATTTCCTTGAGGCTGTCGCGATAGATGGCGAGTTTTTCCACCAGCGTTGCGTCGGCATTGGCGAGCAGGCTTACCGCGAACAATGCCGCGTTCGCCGCACCCGCATCACCGATGGCAAACGTGGCAACTGGCACGCCTTTGGGCATTTGCACAATCGAATAGAGTGAATCCTGTCCGGCGAGATGCCTGGACGGCACCGGCACACCCAGCACCGGCAGCGTGGTCTTGCTGGCAATCATGCCGGGCAGATGGGCTGCCCCGCCTGCGCCTGCGATGATGCATTTGAGTCCCCGCGCGCGCGCGGATTCAGCGTAATCAAACATGGCGTCAGGCGTGCGATGGGCCGAGACAACGCGCTGCTCAAACGGAATGCCGAAATCTCTCAGCACGGTTGCCGCGTGCTGCATCACGTCCCAATCCGATTGGGATCCCATCACCACACCCACTACCGGGCTATCCACGGATTCACCCATCTTCAATCGACCAGATGCCGGGCTTCATCAAGTTCCTGACGATACGCGTCGAAAATGCCTTTCAATGCATCACGCATATTGACTGTTGGTGCCCAATCCAGATCCTTCATTGTGTTCTCGATTTTCGGCACGCGATTCTGCACATCCTGATAACCCTTGCCGTAGTACACGTCGGAGGTGGTTTCCACCAGTTTCACTTTAGCGGCGGCGTCCTTGTATTCAGGATACGATTTGGCGAGTTCCAGCATCATCAAAGCCAACTCGCGCACCGAGAAATTGTTTTTCGGATTGCCGACGTTGTAAATCTGGCCAGTCGCGACGTTGTGTTCGTTGGCGATGATTTTCATCAATGCCGAAATGCCGTCGTCCACATAGGTGAATGCGCGCTTTTGTGCGCCGCCATCGACCAGCTTGATCGATTCGCCGCGCACGATATGCCCGAAGAATTGCGTGATCACGCGGCTGGAGCCTTCCTTCGCGGTGTGGATGCTATCGAGACCCGAGCCGATCCAGTTGAACGGGCGGAACAAGGTGAAATCAAGTTCGCCGCGCGAACCGTAGGCATAAATGATTCGATCCATCAATTGCTTGGAGCAGGAATAAATCCAGCGTTGCATTTCGATCGGGCCGAGCACCAGATGGGATGCGTGAGGATCGAACTCCTCGTCGGCACACATGCCGTAGACCTCGGAGGTCGAGGGGAAAATGATGCGCTTGCCATATTTCACGCAGGAGCGGACGAACGGCAAATTGGCTTCAAAATCGAGTTCGAACACGCGCAGCGGATCCTTGACATAGGTGGCCGGTGTGGCGATCGCCACCAGCGGCAGCAGCACATCGCATTTCTTGATGTGATACTCGATCCACTCTTTGTTGATGGTGATGTCACCTTCAAAAAAATGAAAGCGCGGATTGTCCATGAACGACTGCACCCGTTCGGTGTTCATGTCCATGCCATAGACCTCCCAGTCGGTGGTGGCAAGGATGCGTTTGGACAGGTGATGGCCGATGAAGCCGTTGACGCCAAGAATGAGAATTTTTTTCATGTCTGAATCCGTTTATACACTTTGAATGGCTGCTTGATGTGATTGTGCTGCGCACAAAGTTCCGGGTGGCGTTCCCAATGCAAAAACACCGACACCAAAGCGGGCCGCCAGCATGATTTCGTTATGCAACTGGCCATCTATTTCTGCTTCGACAATTCGCAACATGCGTCCGTCGCCGCAGAGGGCGATAACCCGCTCGCTGCTCACGTTGAGCATGCCCGGATTTTGATGCTGAAAATGAGCCGGTGCCAGTTTGCTGCTTGTCACTTTGACCTCGCTACCGCAAATTGATGTGATGGCACCGGGATAAGGCGGCGCCACCGCCCGAATCAGATTATGAATGTTCTGGGCGCTGTCCAGCCAATTAATGATGCCGTCCTGTGGTTTGCGGCCTGGGTAGTAGCTGCCCTTAGACAAATCCTGCGGATAAGGCCGGGCGGACCCGTCAATCAGCGTGGGCAACGCGCGTTTCAATGTTGTCGTCGCAGCCGTCACAACTTTTTCGAATACCTGGCCGGCGGTATCGTCAGGAAGGATGGCGACCGGTTCCTGGTCGACGATTCGGCCGGCATCGGGCTTTGCCACCATCTCATGCAATGTCGCGCCGGTTTCGGATTCACCTTTGATGATGGCCCAATTGATCGGCACCCGGCCACGATACTTGGGCAGCAACGAGCCGTGCATGTTGTAGGCACTTCGCGCTACCGTTGCGAGTAATTGCGGTTTCAGCATCAGGCGGTAGTAAAACGAGAACAGGAAATCCGCATTGAGGGCAGCAATCCTGGAAATGAATTCTGCTGTGTTCGGATCATCCGGAATTTGCACGGGCAGGTTGTTGGCGACGGCCAATTTTTCCACGCTCTCGAACCAGATATTTTCGTCCCGGTTATCGCGATGGGTAACGACCAGTTTCACGTCCACACCATGCTCGATCAATACCTTCAGGCATTGATAACCCACATCGTGATACGCAAAAACAACCGCGCTGGTCATTCGATTTTTTCAAGCACCGCTTGAATCAGGTAACGGGGCCGTTCGCGAACCTGCTGATAGATGCGCCCGACATATTCGCCCAGCAAGCCAATGCCGAATAGCGTCACGCCAATCAGGAAAAAAGCAATGCCGAATAACGTAAACAATCCTTCTGCTTCCGGCCCGATCATCAATCGCCGTATCGCCAGAATTATGACGAAGGCAATCGACAACAGCGAAATGACAATGCCGATAAATGAGAATACTTGCAACGGCACCGTCGAAAAACCTGTCACCAAATCAAAATTGAGACGAACCAGTTTATACAACGAATATTTGGATTCGCCGGCGGAACGTTGTTCGTGATCGACTTCAATTTCCGTTGGCTGGTGCGAGAACGAATAGGCCAGCGCCGGGATATAGGTGCTGACTTCGCGCGACTGGTTGATTGCGTTGATGATTTCGCGGCTGTACGCGCGCAGCATGCAACCCTGATCCGTCATCTTGATGTGCGTGAGACGTTCGCGTGACCGGTTCATGGCCTTGGACGCCCAGCGGCGCCACGCCGTGTCCTGGCGCTTTCTGCGTATGCTGCCGACGTAATCGAAACCCTTGTCCATCTCGGCCATCAGGTTGCCGATTTCCTCCGGCGGATTTTGCAGATCTGCATCCAGCGTGACGATTCGCTCACCGCGGCAACGCTCAAACCCCGCCATGATCGCCATGTGTTGCCCATAGTTTCCATTGAACAGAATCACGCGCGTCACATCCGGTCGCGCCTGAAATTGCTCGCGTAGCAAGGCGGCGGAGCGATCAGTGGATCCGTCATTGATAAAAATGATTTCGTACGTGCGTTGCAGTTTGTCCAGCGCGGAATAGAGGCGCGAAAACAGGGTTGGCAACCCGGCTTCTTCGTTGTAGACCGGGATGACAACGGAAAGTAGCGGCGTGGTCATTGGCGCACTTGCGACTTTAGAATATCGAGCAACGCGACGCACACGCGCTCAACGTCAGTTTTGGTCATCGCCGGAAACAGCGGCAGCGTCAATGTTTCGCGGCCGATGCGCTCGGCATTTGGAAATTCGCCCTCGTGGTGACCCTTGCTGCGAAACAGCGTGGAAAGATGCATGGCTTCGTAGGACACGCCGGTG
>JANLQC010000552.1:0-1638 GCA_031367575.1 Betaproteobacteria bacterium
TCCAATTCGGCCATCGTGAACTGTCGCGCCCGCCACGCCTCGCGCAGGGCTTCCAGCGCCACATCGAGGCCGATCTTGTTGCGGTACTTGAAACAATCCGCCAGTGTCTTGGCAACGCCATAGACGCGCACCTCATGCCCCTCAAGTCGATGGCGCTCGATCCCTTCGATGAGCGCCGCACCGGAATAACGGAACACCCGCAGCGGCGGATACTTGAGCGCGGGCCGCCGCGCACGGCGATCAATGGCAATCCAGATTTCAAACGGGAGCTGCGTGCCGATGCCATGGAACTGCAACGCGCTCAGCAGGCAGATGGTGCATTGCGGAACCGATGCCGCCGCCATCGCCAGGCCGTGATGTTCGGTAATGGGTTGCGCCGGCAGCCGATACACGCCGCGCACCACGCGCTCGATCTGTCCATCGGCGACGAGGCGGCTCACCACTTGACGATGAATGCCTGCTGCCGTGATCTCGCGCGCCGTCACGCCACGCGCGCGGCGGGCAAGTTTCAGGATTTTCTGGCGGCCGGTGGCGTGGGGCATGTGTCGAATAGTAGACATTTATGCCGATATGTCAACCATTTGCCACGCGCATGCTTTGGTGCCCGGCTCTGCGCTCCATACTATCGGTCGTTATGCATAAGTACCGAGGGAATGGAACGGCGACGTTAGCTGGCCTACATCAGCGCATGGCCGAGCGGAAGGAGTCAACATGCTGAAAGGGAAGCGAATGACCCTGATCGAGCCGATCTCAATTTGAGAACAACGGTAGCTGGGTTGTGAACAACGTCGTAGAAATATCGACCACGGCCCCTTTCGCCTTCTTTTGACTTACGGCCCCTCTTGCCTTGGCCCCTATTCGCTTCAAATGATGGTTTGACTACGTGCTGCCCTTGATCGGCACCAACGCGAGAACCTTCATTTCGACTTTTTCGCATGCCGCAATCAGATCCACCACGATGCGCGCGTCGACTTCCAAGTCGCCCTCGTATTCGGCAAGGTTTCGCAGCTCATGGCATTTCGCCAGCACACGCCACACCTCCGGACCCAGGCCAAGCGTGTGGGGAAGCAACTGGAAGACGAGATAGCGATTCGCCGAACGGTAGCCATGCCAGCGAAGCGCCGCAAGACACAGCGCATGCGCCGCGTTGTAGGCAAGGTCGAAACGGCCCTCCAACGACAAGGATTCATAACGCGCATCCTGCAGGCGCCGCCGGCCCGAATTCACGAGGCCGGCAAATTCTTTGGCATCCGGTGCCTCGGGCTTGAGCGGCTTGTCCGCACCGGCGAGATTTTCAAATGCCGAGGTCACTCGCGCCACCTATCAGCCAAATTTTCGGCTGCTCCAACACTCGTTTCATAAAAGCATTGCCGTCTTTCAGTTTCCTGGCAACATCTTTTTCCGAAAAGACGGTTGGATTCACCGGCCGACCGAGGCGCATATTGACAGGTTCCAGCACGGCGAAAAGATCTGCATAACTTAGGCTATCGCTGATCACCATCAGGTCAATATCGCTTGCGGAAGTGTCTTGCTTCTTTGCAACGGAACCAAACACAAACGCCGCGCGAATCTGCGCTGCCAAGGGGCGCAGCGCCTCATGCAGTGGCCCTGCGACGCCGACGGTCTTTTGAATGATGT
>JANLQC010000570.1:0-4142 GCA_031367575.1 Betaproteobacteria bacterium
GCTTTTTTCTCGCCACCGTGAAGTTCCCTGGTCGGCGCGCGGCTGTGATCACATTGCAAAGTTTTCTGTCGTTTCCGACGGTGGTGGTTGGCCTGATTTTGTACTTGTTGCTGACGCGGCAGGGGCCTCTGGGCGGCCTGCAGATTTTGTACACGCAAGACGCAATGATCGCGGGGCAGGCGATTATCGCTTTTCCGGTGTTGGCCGCGTTCGCGCTGGCGGCGGTGCAAAGTGCCGATCAGCGCGTGCGTGAAACCGCGTTGGCATTGGGTGCCACGCGCGCTCGCGCCTCGTGGACAACACTGTTTGAAGTCCGCTTCGCGCTGGTGGCGGCGGTACTCAATGGATTCGGCCGGGTGATTTCGGAAGTCGGTTGCGCGATGATGGTTGGCGGCAATATTGCCGGTGTCACGCGCAATATTCCGACCGCGATTTCACTCGAAACCAGCAAAGGTGATTTCGCGCAGGGCATCGCGTTGGGGGTGGTTTTGATGGCTTGTGCGTTGGGGGCAAATCTGGTGCTGTCCTGGGCGCAGGGACGCGGCGGGATGGATTAAATGGCAAATCCTGACAAGGCATTGCGCATTGAACGCATGGTGAAGCGCTATGGAAATCGGTTGCTGCTCGATCTGGAAGGAATTACCTTCGAGCCGGGGTCGCTGCATTTGCTGGTGGGTGATAACGGTGTGGGCAAGACCACGTTGCTGAAAGCACTCGCCGGGCTGGAGTCAGCCGATGACTTCGCGTTTGGATTGGGTGATTCGCTTCACCGAAGTGGACATTACCCCGCGTCGATGCGCCGCAACATCGTGTTTGTGCATCAACACCCCTATCTGTTTTCAACCAGCGTCGCGGCGAATATTGCCTACGGATTGAAACTCCGCGACACGCCCGTCGCGGCCCGCGATAAAGCGGTGAGTGAAGCGATTCGCTGGGCCGGGTTGGATAGTGTCAAAGACGTGCTGCCAAAACGATTGTCAGGCGGTGAAAAGCAGCGCGTTGCGCTCGCCCGCGCGATGGTGTTGGAGGCACCGGTGATGCTGATCGATGAACCGACCGCGAACCTCGATGCCGATGCGCGAGTTCAAATGAAAACGTTGCTGGCATCGATGCGCGAGGAACAGCGGATTGTCATCATCGCCACCCACGATCCGGCGATGCTGATGTTGCCAGGCGCGATGGTGTGGGATCTTGCCGCAGGAAACCTGACGCCGCGTCGCAATTGAGGCGCTACTTCCGAGACGTTACTTCCGAGACGTTACTTCGCAGCGAGCATCGTCTGCAGTTCGCCCGATTGATACATCTCGCGCATGATGTCGGCGCCACCAACAAATTCACCGTTCACATAAAGTTGCGGAATGGTCGGCCAGTTAGCATATTCCTTGATGCCCTGACGGATATCGGCGTCTTGCAACACATCAACCGTGAACGGTTTGTCGACCCCGCAGGCCTTCAGCATTTGGGTGGCGGAGGCCGAAAAGCCGCACATCGGAAATTGCGGCGAACCTTTCATGAAAAGCACGACCTGATTGGCGGTGACGGTTTCGCGGATTTTGTCTTGTACGTCCATGGGATGCTCCGGCATAAAAAATTCAAGCGGTTAAAAGTTTGGATTCAGGTTGCAGGTTGGGATGGGAATCATTCTATCGAATTTGACCGCCGGAAACACGGGGAATTCCCGCCAGATCCTTGATACAGATGAGGCTCGACAAGCCCGCTTTCAAGAGGGCATCGCGCACCGGCGCGGACTGGTCAAAGCCATGTTCGAATAGCAACCAGCCGCCGGGAGAAAGGTGCGCGGGCGCGCCGTCGATGATCGCGCAGATCGAGTCCAGTCCATCAACACTGCCATCGGTGAGCGCGATGGGTGGTTCAAAACGCAGATCGCCCTGGGCAAGATGCGCGTCGCCGCGCGCGACATAGGGCGGATTGGAAATGATTAAATCAAACGTGCGATCACCGAGCGCGGCGTACCAGTTGCTCTCAACAAATTCCACCTTTGCACCGAGATGGTGTGCGTTTTGCTGCGCGGTGTCGAGCGCGTTTTTATCAATATCGCACGCCATGATTTGCAATTGTGGAGACTCAAGGGCCAGTGTTATCGAAATGGCACCGCTGCCCGTACCCAATTCCAATACACGAGCACCGGTGCGGCTTTCGGGCAATTTATGCCCGGAAAGGCGCACCAGTGCTTGTTCTACCAAAATTTCCGTCTCGGGACGCGGAATCAGGACGTGTTCATTGACCAGAAAATCGCGCCCATAAAACTCGCGTGTACCGATGATGTAGGCCACCGGTTTGCCGTTGGCGCGGTCGGCAACGCGGCGCTCAAATTCGTTTTCATCCGACACCGTGAGATCGCGCTCGGGATGGGCGATGATTGACGCGCGGCTCAACTTCAACAGATCGGCCAACAGATATTGCGCATCGCGCGAGTCGATCAGACCTTTCGCGCGTGTCAGCGCTTCACCCAGATTCATTGATCAGTTCGCCGTCGCCAACGCCGCCAATTGCTCCGCCTGATGCTCGGCGATCAATGCGTCGGTCAATTCGACCAGGTCGCCGTCCATGATGTTGTCGATCTTGTAGAGCGTGAGATTGATGCGGTGATCGGTCACACGGCCTTGCGGAAAATTGTAGGTGCGGATGCGCTCGGAACGGTCGCCCGAACCGATCAGCAATTTCCGCTCGGCCGCTTCTTTCGCGTTTGCCTCGCGCGTTTGCTTGTCCTTGATGCGTGCCGCCAACACGCGCCAGGCTTGTTCCTTGTTCTTGTGTTGCGAACGGCCATCCTGACATTCGACCACAATACCGGTGGGGACATGCGTCAGGCGCACCGCCGAATCGGTTTTGTTGATGTGCTGTCCGCCGGCACCTGAGGCGCGGAATGTGTCCACGCGCACGTCGGACGGATTAATCAATATGTCGCTGACATCATCGGCTTCCGCCATGATCGCCACCGTCGCGGCCGAAGTGTGAATGCGCCCCTGCGTTTCGGTGGCGGGCACGCGCTGCACGCGATGGCCGCCGGACTCGAATTTCAGGCGCGAGTAAGCACCCTGACCGACGATGCGTGCGATCACCTCCTTGTAGCCGCCGACTTCGCCCTGCGACTCCGAAATGATTTCAACCTGCCAGCGATTTCGTTCGGCGTAGCGGGTGTACATGCGAAACAAATCTCCGGCGAAGAGCGCGGATTCATCGCCACCCGTGCCGCCGCGAACCTCGATGAAAATATTCTTGTCGTCGTTCGGATCCTTTGGCAGCAATTGCTTTTGCAAGTCCGCCTCGAGCGATTCCAGTTTGGCTTTGCCCGCCTTTACCTCGGCATCGGCAAATTCGCGGGTGTCGGGATCGGTGGCCATTTCCATCGCCGCCGCAATGTCGGCCTCCGACATTTGATAATCTTTGAACAGCGCGACGACAGGTGTCAACTCAGCGTGCTCACGCGTGATTTTGCGATAGCTGTCCATGTCGTTGACGACGTTCGGATCAGCAAGAAAGCGGTCAAGTTCAACCAGACGCTCGGCGAGTGATGCGAGTTTTTTTTCAATCGATGGTTTCATCAAGTTTCAATTAATTCTTTGGTGGCGCGGGCAGCGCCGGCAATAGGCAGGAGTGAGACAATTGCCGATGCGGCCCGGTTGCACAAGACCACGTCGGCGCGTTGCGGGAAGCGTCGCTACGTCTCTTCCTGTTCGGGATAGAGCTTGCCAAGCGCGTCGGCAAGCGCCTCGCGTTCGGCACCGGAGACGCGGTTCAGCGCGGCCAGCGGGTGATGCAGAAATTTGTTGGTGAGCCCGTTGGCCAGCATTTCCAATACCTTTGCCGGATCTTCGCCGCGCGCGAGCAATTTGCCGGCGCGCTCCAGTTCCGCTTGCCGATACTGCTCGGCCTTGCCGCGCAGTTGCTGTATCACCGGTACGGTTGCGCGCGACGCGAGCCACGCCATGAATTCGGCGGTGCGAATATCAATAATGGCATCGGCTTCCTTGACGGCTCCTTCGCGTTTTCCGGTGTTTTGCTGAATCACTTTGCCGAGCCCATCGAGCGTGTAGAGAAACACGTCATCCAGGTCGCCGACTTCGGCCTCAATATCGCGCGGCACGGCAAGATCGACCATGAACATCGGTTTGTGTTTG
>JANLQC010000571.1:0-1907 GCA_031367575.1 Betaproteobacteria bacterium
CGGGAAATGTTCTAGTGCGGCAAAATCAATTGCGACTCAAACCAAAACAATACAAGACAGATCATGAAAACCATTCTTACCGTAGATGATTCCCCGTCGATTCGCCAGATGCTCGCCTATGTGCTGACCAGCAATGGCTACAAGGTCATTGAAGCGGAGGATGGCGAACAGGGATTGGCATTCGCCAAGGCCAATCAAGCCGATCTGGTGCTCACCGACCAGAACATGCCGAAGATGGACGGCCTCGCACTCATCAAGGCACTGCGCAACCTGCCCAATTACCGCACGGTGCCGATCATGATGCTCACCACCGAATCGTCGCAGGCACTGAAGCAGCAAGGGCGCGATGCCGGCGCCACCGGCTGGATGGTGAAACCATTTGATCCGGAGAAATTGCTGGAAATGCTGAAGAGGGCTTTTGCACAAACTGCCGCTTAATCCCTAACCGCCGTCTTCGACAAGCCAACCATCATGGCCCTCGACCTCTCCCGTTTCGCCAAGGCTTTTTTTGAAGAAGCCCAGGAACACATCAGCGCACTTGAGTCGCTGCTGGTGGCGGTCAATTTGCGCGCGCCTGATCCGGAATCGCTCAACGCAATCTTTCGCGCGGTGCATTCCGTCAAAGGTGGCGCGGCGGCTTTTGGTCACATGGCCTTGTCCGAATTCACCCACGATTTCGAGACCATTCTCGACCGCGTGCGCAAAGGCAAAATGCCGCTCACCAAACCGATGGTGAACATTTTTCTCAAAGGCGGCGACGTGATGCGAAAGCACCTGATCGCGCTGGAGCAGGAGACGCCGCCCGATATCGCCTCAATGCAGGCGATGCGCCAGACCCTACTCGACCTATCGGCCGGGGAATTGCTTGATCCGCCGCCGGTCGAGGAAATCGACGCACCGCTGCCGCGCTTCAAGATTGTCATACATCTTGAAAAAGCGGAGTACGGCGAACAGGAGGCGTTGAGTATGCTCAACGACGATATCGCCGGGCTCGGCACCGTGACCGGCGTCGCCACCGCGAGTATTGACGAACGTCTGCTGGCCTATTCTTTCAATCTCAATACCGATATCGACGCCGACGAACTTCGCGAGAGCCTCGAGTTTCTGGTGCCTGCGGAAGCCATTGAAATCAGTGCCTTTGAGCGTCGCGGCACGCAGAAAAACAGCCCCGCCTCGACCGACGACGACAATGACG
The DNA here is from genome assembly GCA_031367575.1 of Betaproteobacteria bacterium. Classification (GTDB taxonomy): domain Bacteria; phylum Pseudomonadota; class Gammaproteobacteria; order Burkholderiales; family Usitatibacteraceae; genus UKL13-2. The sequence continues at coordinate 1,196 of JANLQC010000571.1, forward strand.
GTGGCTTTGGATTTTTCGACGATCCAGTTCCGGTGACACCCGCCGTGTCATCGGTATCCGCAACGACGCCACAGAGTGCGGACGTAGATATCCAGCTCGCCTCGCTGGCCGATGCAAGTTCGATTCGCGTCAATGTGGTCAAGGTCGATCAGCTCATCAATCTGGTGGGGGAACTGGTGATTGCCGAAGCGATGCTCACGCAAGCCGCTGAAGGCGTGGATGCCGACGAGCAGACGCGGCTTGCCGCCGGGCTCGCGCAACTGCAACGCAATACCCGTGATTTGCAGGACGCGATTCTCGCCATCCGCATGCTGCCCATCAGCTTTGTCTTTGGCCGACTGCCGCGCCTGACTCGCGATCTGGCGGAGCATCTGGGCAAGGAGGTTGAATTGCAATTGATCGGCGAGGACACCGAACTCGATAAAAGCGTGATTGAAAAAATCGCCGATCCGCTGACCCATCTGGTGCGCAACGCCATCGATCACGGCATTGAAACGCCGCTTGAGCGCGAAATTGCCGGTAAACCTGCCGTCGGACTGCTCACCGTACGCGCCGCACATCAGGGCGGCAGCATCGTGATCACCGTGACCGATGACGGCGCCGGCCTCAATCGCGAGCGCATCCTCGCCAAGGCCCGCGAACAGGGGCTCGACGCGGGTGATACCTGGAGCGACGCCGAAGTCTGGCAACTGATTTTCACGCCCGGCTTTTC
>JANLQC010000617.1:0-4068 GCA_031367575.1 Betaproteobacteria bacterium
CGCCGGTCGATCTCATCAAACGCAAGATGGCCGCCAGCTTCGTGTTGTGGGGCAACTTTATGGGCTTTATCGACACCAAGTAAAAATTTGAATCGCATCGGTAAAAGCTCGCACAAAACGTGTGGCGGCGCATGAAACAAACCGACTCGCTCGAGTGCCGCAATTGCCACCATGCCGACAAGATGAATTCGGAACTGCAATCGGAAAAAGCCAAGGCGCGGCACGCCGGGATGAAGGCAAGCGGAAAAACCTGCATCGATTGCCATTTCGGTATTGCCCACAAGGAACCCGATGGGCCAGGCCCGGCGGAGATGAAGCTCGATTAAGTGTGCATGTTCGGTCGAATAACTTGTTGGGCGCGCGGGTGCCCATAAAGGACAGAGAATGAAAATCGGTCAAACCATCTTTCACCCAATTTTGCTGGCGAACGTATTTTTCGCTTTCGCCATTGGCAATTTGTCGAGCGCCAATGCCGCCGACGCCATATTAAAACCGGCAGCGTCCATCAAAGACGTTGTGTTGAATGGCGACGCAAAATGCACCAAGTGCCACGACGAAAGCGACGCTGCACCGGTGCTGGCAATTGGTAAAACGCGCCACGGCACCAAAGCCGATAGCAGCACGCCATCGTGCGTGAGTTGCCACGGTGAGAGCGACAAACACGTCAATAAACCGGACGGCGTCAAGGATCGGCCGAAACCGGACGTGTTATTCAAGGGTGCCCACAAATCGGCTGCGTCGGCGCAAAGCGGCACCTGTATTTCATGCCACCAAAAAGACGCGCAGCGTTCGCATTGGGCAGGAAGCATTCATGAAAGCCGCGATGTCGCGTGCAGTTCATGCCATCAAATTCACACCGCGCAGGATAAAGTCCGCGACAAGCGCACCCAGCCGGAGGTGTGCTTTGCCTGTCACAAAAAGCAGCGCAGCGAGGTAAGCCGGCCATCGCATCATCCGGTGCTTGAAGGCAAGGTTGCCTGTTCGGATTGTCACAACGCGCATGGCTCGGTAGGTGCCAAACTGATGAAGCGCGATACGGTGGTCGATACCTGCTATCAATGCCACGCGGAAAAACGCGGACCTTTCGTCCATAATCATCAACCGGTCAGCGAGGATTGCAGCAACTGCCATAACCCTCACGGCACGGTGGTGGAAAGCATGTTGAAGGCGCGTCCGCCTTTCCTATGCCATCAATGTCACACGCCGCATGGCGGTTTCATCCCGCAAATCAAGGGTGCGCAAGTCTCGCCACCCACCAGCGCCAACGGTCTCGGCAAAGGCACGACCAACGTGACGCAAGGGCGTGCGTGTCTCAACTGCCATACGGAAGTACACGGCAGCAACAATCCGAGCGCGACCAATCCGACGCCGCAGTTCATGTTGCGTTGACCGGCAATCGATCATGCAAAGCCAAAGGACAAACAAGATGAAAACGTCCGCACAAACATTCGCCATCACGCACACCAAAATTGCCCTCGCCGTGCTCGCGGCCATCGCCGCACAGGGTCAGGCTTTTGCTCAAGCGAGCGATGAAGCCAAGCTGCTGATGGAACCGGAAAGCAGCGTCAGCATTGGCGCGGCGGGTGTCAGTGGTGATAGCAAGGATCGCGCGCAGTTTGGCATTTACAACGGCATGCGCAAGGAAAGCGGCTACCTGATTCTGGATCTGGATTACCTCACGCGCGACAATACCAGCGGCACCTGGACGTCGATGCAAGGCCGCAATCTGGGCCTCGATAACCGCGAATTCCGCGCTCTGATGCAGCGTCAGGGCGATTGGAAAATTTTCGGCGAATACAATGAAATCACGCGGCATAGCCCGTTCACCGTCAACAGCGGCATGTTGAATGCCGGGTCCACGCGACCGACAGTAGTGGCAATTGACGTACCGGGCACGGGAAATGATTTCGATTTCAAGCTCGCACGCAAGGCAACTTCGGCGGGTGTGGAAAAATGGTTGTCGCCGAATCTGAAATTTGAGGCCAGCGTCAAAAATGAAGACAAGGATGGCACTCGCCAATGGGGCCGCGGTTACGACTGCGCTGCCTACGTGTGCGGGACGTCCACCACCACCGCACTCAATCAGGCCAATTTTCTGAAAAATGCGGTGCTGATGATTGCCGAGCCGATCAATTCAACGATCCGCCAATTCGATGTCAAACTGAATTTCCACGACGAAAAACTGAATCTGTCGGCTGCGTACTACGGCTCGTTTTACACCAACGCCAATGGCAACATCAGCCCGGTCGTGCCGAACAGCCTTTATGGCGGCAATGGCACGCTGGTGGGTGCACTTTATCCGGCGGTTGGCACCAATATCATTGCAGGCGGCGGCACCAGCCTGCAAAACGTACTGCAACTGCCGATGGCCCTGCAACCGGACAATCAGGCGCACCAGTTTTCGATGGCCGGCAACTACGCGTTCACGCCATCCACGCGCGCCACCTTCAAGTATGCGTTCACGCGCGCCACGCAACATGCGCAATACACCAACATGGGCCTGGACGGCAGTGCGCCTGGTGCCAATAGTCTGGAAGGGCGCGTGGATACTGTGGCCGCACAAATGGGTCTCACCTCGCGGCCGATGCGCGATATATCATTGCTGGCCAACGTAAGCTATCTGCGCGCGGAAGATAAAACGCCGAACGCACTTTACAACGTCGAAGCCAAGGCGATTTTTCCGCCCACCACGCCACCCAGTTTCACCAATATCAATCAGATCGGCGTTCCGGGTGCGGTGTGGAACAACAACCATGTCTCCAAGACCGATCTGGTTGGCAAACTGGAAGCGAGCTATCGGCTGCCCGATCATTTCCGCCTCACCGTCGGGGCGGATTACCGCATGGTTGAACGTCTGGTACCGGAATCCAGAGTGGAAGAAGCGCTCGGCGGGCTCGGCCCGCTGCGCGGCAAAAACAGCGAAACCGGTTATCGAATCGAGTTGCGGCGCGGCATGTCGGAAACACTCAATGGCAGTATCGGATTTGTCAGCAGCAAACGCACCGGCTCGGAATGGACCAACTTGAGCACGCTCGATCCGACGACGGCGACTGGCAACAACGCACTTAACACCTATCTCATCAAAACCTATTGTGGTGGCCTGCCGTGTTACGGTCAGGTGCTTCCACCGGAAGCAATACTCGGCTTAAGCGCGAATACGCCGTTCCCGATGTCGATGGCCGACGTGCAACGCGACAAATGGAAGGCCTCGCTGGACTGGTCGCCCACCGAGCAGCTCAACGTGCAATTGATGGCCGAAGATGGCAAGGACAAAAACGTCATGCCATTCGATCTGGTGGCCGGCGGCAAAGGCTGGCGCGATTCGGGCATTACGTTCTACGGTATCGATATTTCCTACACGCTTTCGGAAAAATGGAAGCTGACGGGCTATGCATCGCAGGGCGATCAAACCCTTCATATCAACCACAGCACAGGTTACATTGCGGATCTGAAAAACCGCAGCGAAGCACTGGGCGTATCGCTGGTTGGCCATGCAAGCACAGTGCTGCAAGTAGGCGCCAATATTACCTATGTCAACGACATCAACAAATACGGCGTCGCTGCCAATACCGGCACAGCGGGTGACCGGCTGACCGGATTGACCGTGACGCAACCGAGTGCCACCAATCTCGCGCAGGCGGCGGTGGGGCTGCCCGATGTCACGTTCCGCAAAGCGATAGTGAGTTTCTACGGCCAATACACACTCAACAAGAAATCGGATATTCGCCTCGATCTGGCGCATCAAAAAGTCAAGTACGATGACTGGGTCTGGGGTACGACCAACTCGCCGTTCACCTATGCGGATAACACCAGCGTGCGCCAGCAGGTGGATCAAAGCGTGACGTTTGTGGGGGTTACGTACATTCACAAGTTCTAGAGTGCTTCTTTGTTGATGGCACTTTGGGAAACAGGTGATGACCGATTGCCCAGCGCATTGCCAAAAACGGGAAGCCAATAGTGGAGGTCTTCAAAGCTGACATCGCGATCATTGGCGCAGGCGGTGCCGGCCTTCGCGCTGCCATCGCCATCGCCGAATCCGACTCTACGCTGTCGGTCGCACTTATTTCC
>JANLQC010000679.1:0-5786 GCA_031367575.1 Betaproteobacteria bacterium
AGCCTACCGTGGAGAATTTACTGATCGGTTCGGAACAGATTACTCAGAGCAAGGTAGGTTGTTTGAACGTTTGACAGCCAAGTCGCTAGGGGAACTAGGTTGGCTAACACACTCGACAGCTTGGTCGCATGAAGATGCTGAGTCGCTTCAAACAATAGACAAGACCGGCCTGCGCATGGCGGCGGCGAGCTACGCGCATAAACGTGAGCACCATCGGCAGCCGAAAAAGAAGCTGTCCGCGCTGTTATTTTGGTGGTGGCGGCGAATGGGTCAGTGACGAATGGCGCTTACTTAAGCAGGTAAGCGGTACCAGATGCATTGCGACGATGGTATTTACTGTCGCCCCGGCGAAGGCCGGGGCCCAATTTTCGATGCATCGCAGCCCAGTCAAAATTGGACCCCGGCCTTCGCCGGGGCGACAAACTTGAAATTGGCTCTGGTAACCAGTTTGCAGTCAAGTATTGAGTCCAAAGCGCTTAAGTAAGTGCCATTCGGGTCAGTGACTTTTTTTCCAATTAAAAAAACGCTCATCCTGAGCGACGCGAACGATCACGCAGACAGAGATCCTGCGCATCGCTCAGGATGACAGTACCCATGATTGAGAACTGGAATTAGGTACGTTTCAGCGCCAAGGTCAGCCCATCGCCGATCGGCAGCATCGAAAGATCGATGCGATCATCACCGTGCAATTTGATATTGAGTGCCTGCAGGGCTTTTGTGTCGGCATCATCCGCAGGAAGCGCGACTTTGCCGCTCCACAGCGTGTTGTCAATGGCGATCAATCCACCGGTGCGCAGCAAGATGAGGCAGCGTTCAAAGTAGGCGTCGTAACCGGACTTGTCGGCGTCGATGAAGGCAAAATCGTATTGACCGGCTTCACCCGCCTCAATGCAAGCATCGAGCGTCTCAAGGGCCGGGGCCAATCGCAGATCAATCTTGTTTGCCACATGTGCGGTTTCCCAGAACGGCTTGCCGATACGCGTGTATTCGTCGTTGATATCACAGGCGAGCAATTTACCGTCCGCTGGCAAAGCCAGCGCCACCGTCAGCGCGCTGTAGCCGGTGAACACACCGATTTCGATTGCGCGCCGCGCACCCAGCAGCCTGATCAACAGCGCCATGAACTGGCCCTGCTCCGGCGAGATTTGCATCCCCGCATGCGGATGCGCACGGGTGGCTTCACGCAGCGCCGTTTGCGCCGGATGTTCACGGACGGAATGTGCGAGCAAATATTGGTAGAGGGTATCGTCGAGATTGAGGGTGCGGCTGGACATTTTTTGACTTTCAGGAATGGGGATTTATCTCTGCAAGGCACCAACGGCAAAATATCGGAGTGGATACCAACCGATTTGGCCGTCTGGACTGCTTGCGCAAGCTGGCGATAGCCTTCATTTTGCGCCATTTTTCTTTCGCCCCGATATTGCAATGCGGCAGATCGGCAATCGCCATGGCATGATGGCGTTCATGCCTAATGACTATATCCACCTCGCCCGTGAAGCGCTGTCACGCGCCAAATCAATCGCGGTTTTGACCGGCGCGGGTATTTCCGCCGAGTCCGGCATCCCGACCTTTCGCGACGCCCTTACCGGCCTGTGGGAAAAGTTCACGCCGGAACAATTGGCAACGCCCGATGCATTTCTGGCCAACCCGAAATCAGTGTGGGAGTGGTACCAGTGGCGGCGCGAAAAAGTGGCGGATGCGCGCCCCAATCCCGGCCACGCCGCGTTGGTGGATCTGGAGCGAAAGTGCATCGCGCGCGACGCGAACTTCACGCTCATTACCCAGAACGTCGACGGGCTCCACCAACTGGCGGGCAATCGAAACGTGATCGAACTACATGGCAATATTCGGCGCGTGAAGTGCTTCGACAACCATCATCCCATCGAGTTCTGGGACGCGACCGGCGAGATTCCGCCGCGCTGCCCGAAATGCGGCTCGATGCTGCGCCCCGATGTGGTCTGGTTTGGTGAATCATTGCCGGAAGATGCGCTCGATGCCGCCATGCGCGCCGCACGCAACTGCGATGTTTTTCTCTCCATTGGCACCTCCGCCGTGGTTGAGCCGGCCGCGTCAATGCCCTATGCCGCTCGCAACAACGGTGCCATGGTGATTGAGATCAATAGTGAATCGACACCACTGACCGGGGCCGCGCAGATTTCGCTGCGCGGCATGGCCGGCGCGCTGCTGCCGCAGATCGTTGCCCAGGCCTGATGCAGATCCGGCGCCGCCGGGAGTGTTATTCGGCTAGCCCAACAGGTCAACTTGCGCCTGAAAGCCGATCGGATTCATCGCCTCACTTTGGTCGATGATCGCGATCACCAGCGGCGAGGGAATGCGCACGCTCCAGATGTGCCCGGGATCCGTGGCCTGCGTCAACCGCAAATGGACAAATGGCTCGGCCACGGTCACCGATGAGCAAAACGCGCACAGCAGCGGCACCGAGGTGGTCGTGGGCACCGCCTGCAAATACCCTTCCAGCAACTGGTGGTAGGCCTCATCCATTTTTGAATTGAACACGACGCAATAAGATCCATCGCTCATGATTTTCTCCGTGGTGTTGATTGCAATTGTGATTCCATCAGGCCTTCATGGTCTGCATCGCCTGCATCGCCTGTATCGTCTGCATCACCTGTATCGCCTGCATGAGCGAATCCGGCTGCCGCAGTGTTTTGCAAAGTGCCAGCAACCCTCATTTTTTTGCGCGCCGCGCACTGGCGGCGGGCGTGTTTCTCTTTTTCAATCCGGTCACCCAGGACATCGCCCAGGGCCGCATGCCGAGCGCCAATCCGACCGTCTGGCGCTGATCGGTCGGCAGATAGCCATCCAGTTCGGCCAACTCATTCAGTTCCTGCGCCAATCGATTGAGTTTACGCTCCAGATGGGCCACCGACGCGGGCGAGAGTTCGCGAAATTCAAAACGAAAATATCCGCCCATGTCGGCAAAATCCACTTGCAGAAAATCATTGATAACTGATTTGCCGTGTGAGCGCCGGATTGGCCCCTTGGGTTGCAGCCGCAGGGTCTTGGGAACCTTGAGGCGCACGGCATCGTTGACACCGAGTTCAATCAAGCGCAAACGGTCAAGCTGCAACAACAATTTGGTGCAGTCCGCTTTGGAAATTTCGTACGCGTCAAGTATGGCATCGATGGTCCACTCGTTGAACAGCAGATAGAACAGGCCGAGGAGGCGCGCATCCGCCGCGAGGGCCTCTTCCTGCCTGGTCGACATTTCATCGATCGCCGCGCTGGAACCGCGGGCGAGGCGAGCAAGATCAAAGAAATCGATTTCGAGAACATTGCAGATTTCTTCGATCCGCCTCAGCGTAAATGTTTCTTCGGCAAACAGGCGCTTGACGCTGGCGTGCGACAGCTGCAGACGCGCGGCGAGATCGCGATACGTCAACTGGCGTGATTTCAGGGTTGCCTTCAATGCACCCAGGAGCGTACTGGTGCGGGCTTTGGTGGTCATGGTCGCGTGGATGCGGTTAGTTGGTATCGATATTCAATACTACTGCAAACATGTATTGCATGCTGAACGCATTGATTCAACAATATCCCTGTCTGCCGCCCTGTCGGCGAGCCACCCCCAAAGGTGCGCTGATGAGCCAAAACAACGAGGAGCCTTGAGATGGAAAAGCGCATGAAAAAACGCATGAACAAGCGCATCAACACCAACCTTTTCGCGGTGGGCTTGCTAATGGTCGCGCTGCCGCTGACTGTGGTGGCGGCTGAGGAGGAATGCTTTCCGCTTTGCAAGGTACCGGTACCCGTTCAGACCAGCGTTGAAATTGCGATTGACGCGAAACTTGATCCACTTGCCGGAGTGGCGCATCGCGAAACGGGTGACAACCTTGTTAGACCCGAATCGTGCAATGCAGGCATCCTGAAACAAGCCGATGACTTGAATGTCCGGATCAAACCAATTAAGGAATTGATCGGCTATGTACGGTCTCCACAAAGTTTCGCCATCAAACTGATTGACAAACATGTCGTAAAAATACCGGCGTGGGTGAGCTTTGCCATTGACCCGGTCGGCGCACTCAAGAATAAGGCGCTCGACGAAGTCAAATCGCAGGTGCGCGATGCGATGAAAGACGATTCCGCCTGCGTTACGGCAACGAATGAAGAAACGGCTCACCGCAATGTCTCGGACGCCGTCGATGAAAAACATGCCGTCTGAATTTTCCCCGCCAACTTCGCACCCTCCGGAGAGCAAATCATGATCACGCCGATTCTCGTTTCAACATCCGTTCACGCCACATCGCGCGCCGTCGCAATGACGGTCACGTTGATGCTGGCCGCATCCGCCCACGCCAACGGAATTGCCGATGCGTCGCGCGCGTCGATCAATGCCTCGGTCGCCCTGCCCGTCATGCTGGTCGGCGGAACGTCGCAATTCTTCAAGGATGCCGGGCAGCTTTCCGTTACGCTGGTGAAAACCACTGGCAATATATCGACCATCACGTTGCGCGGGCTCGCCAGCGGTGCCGACGCATCGGTGCAAGTATCGGGCAAAGTCATTGAAGGTTCGGCGATTGCCGCCGGGGCAATTCTGCAAACCTCCTTGTCCGCCACCGGCACATTGCTGATTGCGTCCGGAAAAGTGTTGATGTTTATCCCCAATGAAACCGGTTTGGCGCTGCTCCACCACTCGCGCGCACGCGACAGCTTTTGACGCGAACAGACCCGGACAATGCCCATGAAAACACCACGCTGCGTGATCACGCTATTGCTGGCCATTGCCGCCAACGGCGCATTGGCCGGACAATCCTGTGAGGAGCGCAGCCCCGATGCCGCCACCGTGCAAAGGGCGCTGACACTGGCCCACGATGCGCGCGAAAAACTCGAGGGTTCGGGTGCCCGGATCGCGTTGATCGCGCGCGCCGGGCAAAACCTCACGCGCTATGGCGTTCGTTACTCGCATTTTGGATTCGTGTGGCGAGATCATCCCAAAGGCCGATGGCGGGTGGTGCATCAGTTGAATAATTGCGGCACTGCCTCGTCGGAAATTTATGATGAAGGGCTGGGCAATTTTTTCCTCGATGACCTGTGGAAAATGGAGGCGGTTATTCTCATCCCCAGTGTCGGCACCCAACAGCGGCTGGCGTTGATGTTGAACTCGCGCGGACACCTCGCGTTTCACGATGCGCACTACAACATGGTCGCGTATCCGTATTCTGCCAAATACCAGAATTCGAACCAGTGGGCGCTTGAAGTATTCGCCGCCGCTGATTCACGCGATAGCGTCATTGCCTCGCGCGAACAGGCACAGCAGTGGCTACGCCTGGTCGGCTATCAACCGACGGAACTGAAGCTCGATGCACTCACCCGATTGGGCGCGCGCATGACCAAGGCGAACATCGCCTTCGATGACCATCCCGGTGAATTGCGCTGGTCCGACCGGATTCGCACCGTCACGGTTGACTCGGTGTTCGATTTTGTCGCGCGCCGCGATCCGGACGCAGTGCGAATCGAGTTGGCGGGCATGGTCGGCAACAATTGAGGCCAGACCCCCATGTCACTCGGTAAAGCGCGTGGCGCCAGTTCCGTAGGATGGGTGGAGCGCAGCGATACCCATCCTGGCCCCTCGCAACAACGATGGGTATCGCTGCGCTCCACCCATCCGTTTTCCGGGGCGTCATGGGCTTAACCGAGTGCCATGAAGGCGAGACCCGAATAGCACTTACTTTAGCTGTCTCCCCGGCGTTCCTCAAGGGACTTCCTTCGGTCGCAGCCGGGGCCTAATTTTTTTGCGCATCGCTGCGGAATTCAAATTGGGCCCCGGC
>JANLQC010000681.1:0-3574 GCA_031367575.1 Betaproteobacteria bacterium
GAAAACGAGCGGATGCTCTTGATGCCGCTGATGGTATTGATCGCCTCTTCGATCGGCCGCGTGACATCCTGCATCACCGCTTCCGAGGAGGCCCCCGGATAGCTCGTTTGCACCTGCACAAACGGGAACGTGATGTCCGGCATCTGGTCAACCGACAAACGCTGATAGGCGAACAAGCCCATCACCATCAAGCCCACCATCATCATGGTGGCGAATACCGGATTGTTGACGCTGATCTGGGTGATTCTCATGGCCGCTCCTTGTGGAATTGGCGGGTGTTTCCGATGATTTCCGAAATGCCGTCATTGCCGCGAAAGCGGGAATCCATGTTGGGTGGCGAAACAATGGATTCCTGCTTTCGCGGGAATGACAATGTATGAATGCGTGCGGGTTTTGGCAGGACGAGGGACATGCTCAAACCAGTCTACGATTTCGCCACCGACGTTGCCTCTGCCGAGGTCTTCGGTTTGGCAGCCGGTTGCACGGCCGGCGCTGTCCCGCGTGCCTTCACCACCACATTGGACCCATGTTTCAATCCATCCGCCTTGACGGTGAGAACCTGCGTGCCGGGTGCGAGGCCACTGCGAACTTCGATCAGGCCCATCTCCACGTTGCGATTGCCGGGGGTGATGGGTTTGCGTTCCACTTTGCCGTCTTTCAGCGTGAACACAAATGATTGCCCGCCTTCGGCAATGACGGCGGCGATGGGCACCGTATCCACGGCCGCGCGGCTGGCGGCCGCCAGCGTGCCATTGGCGAACATGCCACCCTTGAGCGCGCCATCGCCATTGGGCAGTGCCACAAAAATCGAGATCGTCCGCGACCCCGGCTCAGCCGACGGATTGATGCGCTCGATCTTGCCCTTGAATTCGCGCTCGTTGAAACCATCGACCTTGAACGCGATTTCCTGGCCGACTTTGACGCTCGGAATATCGGACACCGGCACCGGCGCTTCCAGTTCCATCCGCGATAAATCGACAATGTGCATCACTGATGCGTCCGCCGTCACTTTTTCGCCCACGTTCACGGCGCGCTTGGCGACGATGCCGGCGAACGGCGCACGCACTTGTGCGTCAGCCAGCGCGCGCTGCGTGATTGCCGCCTGCGCGGTCATGGATTTGTAATTCGATTCGGAGACTTCGAGGCCGCTCACGACATTATCAAAGGCGGTCTGAGAAATGAAATTCTTGGCGAGCAACGCGCGGTTGTTGGCTTCATTTTTTTTCGCCAGATCCAGTTTGGCTTTGCTTTCCGCGAGCATCGCCAGCTGCGTATCGTGGCGCGCGCGCAAGTCGGCGGTGTCGATCGAGACCAGCGTCTGCCCGGCGGCCACCCGCTCACCTTCGCGCACATAAACATGCGCGATTTCGCCCGAAACCTTGGATTTCACCATCGCCTGCAATACCGGGCGAACCGAGCCGGAAATGGGAATCACCAGACCGAGGTTTTGCGGGTTGAGGGTGGCGACATCGTTGGCGGAAAGCTCGAATATCTTGTCGGCGTCGGATTTCTTTTCTTCCTTGGTGGCCGAGCTCGCGCGCCAGACGATGAGCGAGCCGATCGCGATGGCGGCGATGACCGCGGCAACGGTCAGTTTTACCCAGCCATGGCAGCGCTGGATGGCCGGCTCTGAAATGTCGGTGGAGGGGCGTTTGAATAACATGGTGGCCTTGTCGAATAGTTCCCGGGAAGGCGATAATTTGCGCCTGACGGGCATGAATCGCTATTTGGATGCGACGAAACGCACATTTGGATTTATCGAATGGAGTTTACGCCGATGAAATGCGGGTGTGTGTAACCGAACGTGGCAGGCACCCGACATACAAACATCACAAAAGTGGGCGCATACGGCGCTTCGGGATCGCGTCCGGATTCCAGTGTTTTGTGGCCACCTCGATCCACCCCGCGGGCGTTGCGGGCATCGGTTCGGGCAGTGGCTGGCCAATGTGGATGAGCGCCTTTCGTAGCCAGACACAGGCATCGCCGGCACCGATAGCCGGGGCCAGCGTTTGCTTCGAGAGTTTTTGTCCGGCCTCGTTGACGACCACTGGTAAATGCAGGTAGCTCGGTGTCGGCAATGCCAATAATCGTTGCAGATGAATCTGGCGCGCGGTGGAATCCAGCAAATCCGCTCCGCGCACGACGTGTGTGACGCCCTGATCGGCGTCATCGATGACCACCGCGAGTTGATAGGCGAACAGGCCATCGCGACGCTTCAGGACAAAATCGCCAATGTCGCGATCAAGCCATTGCGTGCATTCGCCTTGCACGCGATCCGTGAATTGAATTTCCCCCGGCGCGGTGCGCACACGGATGGCGTTGTTCATGGTGGGCAAATTTTTTTCCCGGCAGGTTCCGGGGTAAACCGGGCCTTCGATTCCGCTCAATGCGGAGTCCGAAATTTCCTTTCGCGAACACGCGCACGCGTAAGTCAGTTTCCTGTCAATCAGTGTGCTTAGCACCGATTGATAGCGGGCGGTACGCTGACTTTGAACCATCACGTCGCCATCCCAATTGAGGCCAAACGCGTTGAGCGTGGACAGGATTTCGTCGGCAAAATGCGGTTTGCAACGCGTGGAATCGACATCCTCGATGCGCACCAACCATGAGCCCCGATTCGCGCGCGCATCGAGATAACTTGCGACGGCGGCGACCAGTGAGCCGAAGTGCAGCGGCCCGGTGGGTGAAGGCGCGAATCGTCCAACATATTTTGTGATAGCGTGATTCATTCAACACTTTTTCATTCGCCATGATCTATCGAATTGCCGAATCAACCGACTGGGCTGACGCGCGCCAACGCGGTTACTTCGCCAGCGCAGATCTGGAGGCCGAAGGATTCATTCATGCATCCGAGCGGCATCAGGTATTGCGCACCGCGAACAAATATTATCGGGGAAAGACCGGGCTGGTGTTGCTGGAAATTGACGAGACGCGGCTCGACGCCCCCGTCATTCGCGAAGACCTGACGGGCAGTGGGGACATTTTCCCCCATAGTTACCTGCCGATTCCGCTCTCGGCAATCGTGCGGCATTCTGATTTTGTTGAGTTGGCAAAGAGCGGGTTCCAATTGCCGATTGAATGGGCGGCGTAATTGCTGCCACTGCTGCCTTTCGTGTCGTCGGAGGATTCATTTGGCAGAGAGTTAAAACACAAGAACTGGCGCGGCGTTTCAGGCACAAAGTCACGGAAAACCGCGCCAGCACTAGGGTTTTACGCCCACGCTTGAAAATTATTGCCTCCGTCACCAAATGTCATTTCACACCATTGAAATGCAAATTGAGCAGAGGCAAATGCGATGTCCACACCCAAACCTGAACTGCGCCGCGCGAAAGAGCGCGGCTTTGCCGATCACGGCTGGCTGAAAAGTTTTCACAGTTTTTCCTTCGCCGATTACCACGATCCGGCGCACATGGGCTATGGCCCGCTGCGCGTGATCAACGAAGACCGCGTCGCCGCCGGAATGGGATTTGGCACGCATGGCCACCGCGATATGGAAATCATCAGCTACGTGCTCGATGGCGCGCTCGCGCACAAGGACAACATGGGTAACGGCTCGACGATTCGGCCGGGCGAC
>JANLQC010000685.1:0-2845 GCA_031367575.1 Betaproteobacteria bacterium
GCCGGGCGATGCGCGAGGGCCTTGAAGAGGAAAGCCTTGCGTTATTCGACCTGTTATTGAAGCCTGGCCTTGGCAAGCCAGACATTCTGCGCATCAAAAAAGTCGCCGCAGAACTGCTCGCCGCGCTGAAAGCCGAGAAGCTTCGGATCGAGAACTGGCGGGAAAAAGAAGCGACGCGCGATGCGGTGCAGGTGGCCATCAATGACTTTCTTTGGGGCGACAATACTGGTTTGCCGTCGCCCGCGTACGGTGAGGACGATGTCAAAACCAAAGCGCGAGACGTGTATCGCCACGTGTATCGCGTGTATCCGACGGTGCCTTCCCCGTTCTATGCAGTGCACTGATTAGCGCAAAAAGAAATAAGGCGTTGCCGCGCTGATTTAAAAAACACGAGCACTGGCGCGGCGTTTCAGCCGAAAATACCTGTAAAGCCGCGCCAGTGCTTGCGTTTAATGGTCGTCATTCCCACGCAGGCGAGATCCAACTTCGTCACTGAACCGTGTTGAGTGCTCATGGGGGCGCTTGGATTCCTACCTGTATAGACGCGGGAATGACGGCACCTATTTCGTGTCGGCCCTATTTTTTCCTGGCCTCCGCCTCTTTCGCATTCTCCCGATCAAACGCGACGCGGTTGAACGCGGTGCCGGTATCCTCGGCCACTTTCCGCACCACCGCCCAATCGCGCTGGTAATTGACCGGGTGAAAACGGTCATCGCCATTGAATTCCCGGGTCATTTCAGGCGTGAACTTGTAACTCGCGAAGCACTCGCGAAGTTTTGTCGCGACAGCAGGATCAAGGTCATGCGCGTATGCAAAGCTGGAGGTGATGAAAGGCGGTGAGCGATACAGCGTGCGAAAATTTTCCGCTTTCACCACGCCGCGCTTGGCCATGCGTTCCAGCACATCGTCGGCAATGGCGGCAGCGTCGTAGTCGCCGCTGTTGACCCCCATGATCGATTGATCGTGCTTGCCGGAATAAAGCGGCTTGTAGTCTTTGTCCGGCGTGAGTCCCTCGGCCGGCAGCAGCGAGCGCGGCGCGAGATTGCCGGAGTTCGATGATGGCGATGCATGGGCAATTTTCTTGCCCTTCAGATCGCCGAGTTTTTGAAATGCGCTATCGGCTTTGACGATCACCGCCATCCGATAGGCGCGCGGCCCGCCCGCATCACCCTTGACCGCGAACGGTACCGCGCCGGCCAGATTGACCGCGTAGCCGGTGGAGCCGGTCGAGAATCCGCCCAGATGCAATCGCCCCGCCCGCATCGCTTCAATTTGCGCGGCGTTCGATTGCACCTGGTAGTAGACAACTTTCTTGCCGGTGCAGGCACCGAGGTGTTCCTGAAAATGGGCGAATATTTTCTGGTAGACGGCGGGATCTTCAATCGGCGTGTAGGTGAAGATCAGCGTTGAGGGATTTTTCCACTTTGATTTGTCGGCGGGCGCATCGGCGATCATGTCGCGGTCGGCGTCGCAGTAGAGATCATCGAGCTGGCCGCGATGGGTGCAGGTTTGGCCGTAAATATTGGTTGCAAACAATGCGGCAAGCGTCAGGCTGCACGGTGCAAATTTCCTGATTGAATTCATTTTCGCGACCTCGTCAATTCTGGTTGCATGTCAGAGCACTTGTTTGCGAATCGTCGTGACCAATATTTCCGCCACAATCACCACCGCAAAAATGGTGATCAACACCACCGCCACCTGATCCCATCTAAATAAATTCATCGCCGAATCCATCGCCATGCCGATGCCGCCCGCGCCGACCAAACCCAGCACCGCCGACTCGCGCACGTTGATATCCCAGCGAAACAGCGCGATGGAAATGAACGCCGGCTTCACCTGCGGCCAATAGCCTTTCAGGAATACGCTGGCATCCGATGCGCCGACGGCGGTCAAGGCCTCGACCGGGCCGGGTGCGGCTTCTTCCAGTGCATCGCCAAACAGTTTTCCGACGAAACCGATCGAGCGAAACGCAATCGCCAAGGTGCCTGCCAGCGCGCCGGGTCCGAATATTGCGATGAACAACAGCGCCCACACCAGTGAATTCACCGAGCGCGACGACACCAATATCAACTTGGCAAAATAGTTGACTGCCGCAATCGGCACCAGATTGTGGGCCGCCAGCATGCCGATTGGAAACGCAAGAATGATCGCAAGCAGGGTGCCGAGGGTGGCGATGTTGAGCGTTTCGATCAGTGCTTCATGCACCGATTTTGCATAGAACGATTTGTCAATCGGCCACATGCGCACAAAAAAATCCTGAATCTGCGCGGGCGCGTCGTACAGAAATTCCGGGATGAATTCGATGTGTCGCAGCGACATTGCCAATGCGGCGACGGCGACAAAATAAAACGCGAAACGAATTAGGCGCTGCTCGGACGAGAAGCGATGCCATTCGCGGTTGATCGCGTTTGCAGGCGACGCTATTGAAGCGGGCGCGATCATTCTTCCCCGCCGCGCCGCACAATTATCTTGCTTGATTGACGTTTGCCAAACCACGCCGACAAGTTGTTGTTATCGAGAAACACCGCGCGCAAGATATTCGACAATATTTCGCCGAGGAAAATCAGCGTGATGATGCTGATCAGAATCGCCAGTACGAAATCATAGTCAAAGCGCTGGAACGCGGCAAACAGTGTGCCACCCACGCCGCCCGCGCCGACAATGCCGACCATGGTGGAATTGCGCAGATTGGAATCGAGCTGGTAGGTGCAAAATCCCAGAAAACGCCCGAACACTTGCGGTAGCACGCCGTAGGTGAGCACGTTGACAAATGACGCACCCGAGGCGCGCACCGCTTCCACCTGTTTCAGCGAAATTTCTTCGATGGCTTCGGCGAAAAGTTTTG
>JANLQC010000689.1:0-3105 GCA_031367575.1 Betaproteobacteria bacterium
CGAAAAATTCCTGGAACATGGTCATGTTTACCAGGTAGCCCCCCCACCACATTCTCTCCTTGGCAAAGAGGTAAATCGACGCGACGAGAACGATGGTCAGGGTTATCCAGTACATCGGATACAGGCGCGTCAATCGGGAAACGGCAAAGTCACGCCAGGTTTTGCTGCGCTCGATTGAAAAATAAATCACAAATCCGGAGATGATGAAAAACAGCCAGACGGCGTAGTCACCGGTTTCCCGCGGTATGTAAAACGGCGTGTCGCCCAATTCCCGCAGGCAAAATGACGTGTAGTGCGACAGCACGACGTAGATGGCCGCGAGCCCGCGCAAAATATCCAGCCCTTCAAAGCGCGTCGCTTTTTCTTCGCTCATTCCCCGTTGTTCCCATTTCCATCCGGTGAAGTGATGATTGCCGCCCCGTCGAGATCACCCCGCCTTTGGTGTGATCGCGCAAATTCAAGCGGCAATATTTACGCTGTCGCGTGGTCCGTGGGAAGTGTGCCATGATTCCGCGCAACAAAGGGTTCTACTATTTACCCTCAATTCTTGTCATCCTCGCCCCCGATGAAAGCATTCGAGGGCAGGCTGCTGCGGGGATCCATTTTTCGTTGCATTTCATATGTGTACGAAATTTGGATTCCCGCCCCCGGCCTACCGCCTGCCGGGGCAGGCTCCGCGGGAATGACAGGCTAAATAGAAGTACTCCAAAGTGAAAGTCTAGCACTGGCGCGGCGTTCGGGCCGAAAGCGGCTGGAAATGCCCGCCAAATGGCGATCTGCGTGATTGAGAACGGCCATTGACCTTGGATTTCGTCATTCCTGCATCAGCAGGAATGGCAGTGCTATTGGATGTTCCCCGCTGCGCGTGAAATGCGCGCGCCATCCTGCGGGATGAATCATTTCCGTTTCACATCGGGCTAAAGCGAAAACGCCAATTTCAATTGTTCGGCGGCCTCGCCCCGCGACTTTTTCCGCTACAATTCGCCAGCCGTTATTTTCGTGGGAGAGCGCTTCAGAAATTGTGAAGCCGCCGAAGGCGCATTGCCCATAATCGCTCAGGCAAAAGAACCACAAAAAAGTAACCCGGCACTCTGGAGAGACTTGCGGACAAACTGTTTGTTGCGCGGGCGCCGAAGGGGCACGCAACCGGTTTTTTCACCGATTGCTCAACTCTCAGGCAAAAGGACAGGGGGGCAGGCGTGCCATACTCGTGAGCGAGTGGGCGCGCTGCGCTTCCCTTTCACTTTGCCTTCGAGAGTTCACATGGCCTTGCAACGCACATCCTTGTATGAATCCCACCTCGCCAGCGGCGCGAAAATGGTTGATTTCGGCGGCTGGGAGATGCCGCTGCACTACGGTTCGCAAATCGATGAACACCACGCGGTGCGCAAGGCGGCGGGCATGTTCGATGTCTCGCACATGTGCGCGGTCGATGTCTCGGGCGCAGTGCCAAAATCATTTTTCCGGCGCCTGATCGCCAACGACATTTCAAAACTGAAAACCCCCGGCAAAGCACTTTATTCGGCGATGCTGAACACCTCCGGCGGCGTGATCGACGATCTCATCGTTTACTGGCGCGGTGGCGACAATTATCGGGTGGTGGTGAATGCATCGACTTCGGTAAAGGATCTTGCGCACATGAATCGCATCGCCGAAACCTACGATATGGATATCACGCCGCGCCGCGATCTGGCGATGATTGCGGTGCAAGGCCCGAATGCGCGCGAAAAAGTATTCGGCGTGCGGCCGGATTGGCGCGCCGCCGGGGAGGCACTGGCGGTGTTTCATTCGGCGGAAATCGGCGACGTGTTTCTGGCGCGCACCGGCTATACCGGCTAAGACGGATTTGAGATCACGCTACCCACCGCCGCCGCACCCAGACTGTGGGAAGAATTGAAAACGGCCAGCGTGGCGGAATGCGGCCTCGGCGCGCGCGATACGTTGCGGCTCGAAGCCGGCATGAATTTATACGGCAACGACATGGATGAAACCGTCAGCCCGCTCGACGCCGGAATGGCATGGACGGTGGCGATGGAAAATGATCGCGATTTCATCGGCCGCGCGGCGCTTGAAAATCACGGTCAGCGCGCCGCGTTTGTCGGCTTGAAATTGCTGGGCCGCGGCGTGATGCGCAGCCACATGATCGTCACCACCGCACACGGTGAAGGCATCACCACCAGCGGCACTTTTTCGCCCACGCTCGGTTGTTCGATTGCGCTCGCGCGCGTGCCGTTGGCGGTAGCGATTGGCGACAAAGTGCAGATCGACATTCGCGGCAAGCTGATCGACGCGCTGGTGGTCAAACCGCCGTTTGTGCGCAATGGAAAAGCATTGGTGTGATTTTGTTACTTTCTTCCTTCCCTTCTCTGGAGAACCAACATGAATTTCCCCGCCGAACTCAAATACGCCGAAAGCCACGAGTGGGTGCGAACCGAATCCGATGGCACCTACACCGTCGGCATTAGTGATGCCGCGCAGGACATGTTGGGCGACCTGGTGTTTTGCGGCGACTTCAAAGTCGGCGAAACGCTGGCGAAGGCTGACACGGCGGGTGTGGTCGAAAGCGTCAAGGCGGCGAGCGATGTGTATATGCCGGTTAATGGCGAGATCATCGCGTTCAATGCAGAGCTCGACACGAATCCCGAGAAAATCAACAGTGACCCGTATGGCGCGTGGATTTTCAAAGTGAAACCGGCAGCCGGAGCCGGCACCGATGGCTTGATGGATGCGGCGGCGTATGAGGCCGTGGTGAAGGCGGGTTGATTTCTTGAATTGAATTGAACGGAATCCGCATGATCACGTACGCGCAAGACACGCAAGTCACGCAAGACACGCAAGACACTCTAAGCCAACTCGAAAACCACGACGAATTCATTGCCCGCCATATCGGCCCGGATGACGCCGATGTTGCAAAAATGTTGAAGGTCGTCGGTGCCGCCTCACTTGAAGATTTGATCGATCAGATTCGCCCCGCATCGATCTCCGGCGGCGCACCGCTGAATTTGCCCGCCGCCATGTCTGAAGCGGAAGCGCTTGCCGACATGCGCCGCATCGCCGGCAAGAACAAGGTGTTGAAAAGCCATATCGGCCAAGGCTATTACGGCA
>JANLQC010000561.1:0-4170 GCA_031367575.1 Betaproteobacteria bacterium
CCCGGCGGCAAATAGGACTTGGTTTGTCTGCCATCCGGCAGGTCGAATTCATAAAACCAGGGGCGGCACGCAACCGCGTCAATCGATTCTTGATTGGGCACAATGAGTCTTCAAGGAAGGAACTGGGTGAAAGTGACGCCGCAAGGCGTCGGGACTGTGTTGAATAAACTTGGAATCGCACGGATCGCAAAAAAGCCGGACTTTCAATTGAATTTTGCCGGATTGGAAACTGAATGGTGCCTCAACAATAACGGACAAAGTATCGTTGGCAACTTTACCTCTGCCAATCTCGTATTTTTCACGCTCATCGCATACACTTTTGCCGTGATGGAAAAAACACATCTACCCCTTCTCAACGCCGTCGGCAAGCGGCGGCGCTTATGCCTTGCGCGCTACTCTTCCCGCAAGATGTTAAATGACGTCCGAGTGCCGAGCCGCGCGAATGCGGATCCACCATCGTGATAAACCATGCCGCGACGCCGGCAGTGCCGACCGCTCAAGTTGCGACCGTGATTCTGTCCACATTCAATGGCGAGAATTACCTTGTGCAGCAAATGGATTCACTGTTTGCACAATCGTATCCGGGCATCAAGATTCTTGCGAGGGATGACGGCTCCACCGATTCGACTCCGCGCATTTTGGCCGAAACACAATTGTCAGCGCGCATCGAATGCATGACTGGCGGCGACCACTTGGGTGCGGCACGCAGTTTTTTCGCGCTATTGGAATCCGCCGCGGCCACCTCGACCGATTACATTGCCTTTTGCGATCAGGACGACCTGTGGCATCCCGATAAAATATCGCGCGCCATTGGTGCCCTGTCCACTGTTCGCGCCGGAAGACCGGCACTGTATTGCTCACGGCTGGAAATCGTTGATGAAAATTTGACGCCGCTCGGTTTTACGGTGCCGCCAAACCGCATCGGCTTTGGCAATGCGCTGGTTGAAAATGTTTGCGTCGGCTGCACCATCGTGCTCAATCGCGAAGCCGTTGATCTGCTGTGCCGAAATCTGCCAGCCAAGGCAATCGTGCATGACTGGTGGTGCTATCTGGTCATATCTTGCTTCGGTGAAATCATTTTTGATCCAGACGCGAGCATTCGATATCGCCAGCATGGAAAAAATGTGTTTGGTGTTGCTCTGGGCCGCTTCGATCGATTCAAACGAAATCTGCGCCGGTTTTCCGAAACGGGCGAGGGGCGCCATTGGCAAAGTGACCAGGCGGCCGAATTCATGGCCGCTTTTGGCAACCGAATTCCCGACCGGGAACGGCGCATGCTGAATGATTTTGTGAAAGCGAAGTCGTCGATGAGTGCGCGTTTGACGCTGGCGCGTTCAAATGAAATTTGGCGGCAAAAGCGAATGGATGATTTCCTGTGGCGAATCCTCATTTTGATGAACAGGTACTGACGTGATTGTTGCAGTCACCGGCGGAACAGGATTCATCGGCCGGCATCTCATTGCGCGACACTGTTTGCGTGGAGACCAGGTGCGCTATCTGACGCGCCAGCATGACGCACAGCCCATCGACGGTGCGACTGCGTTTGTCGGCAGTCTGGATTCAAAAATCGACGTGCTCGGGCCGTTTGTGCGCGGTGCCGACGTGTTGTACCACTGTGCCGCCGAATTGCGAAACGAGTTCGAGATGCACAACACCAACGTTTGTGGCACCGAAAATCTCATTGGCACCGCGAACGGGGAAATCGGACGTTGGGTGCAATTGAGCAGTACCGGTGTATATGGACGTCACCATGAAGGCGTTCAAGACACGCGTGGCGAAATCAACGAAGATGTAACCGCCGCGCCAGAAAGCGCGTACGAATCGTCCAAGCTGGCCTCGGACATTCTGGTGCAGGAAGCCGCGGTGCAGCATGGCTTTTCAGCCGTTGTGGTCCGGCCCTCGAATGTTTATGGCGTCGATATGCCAAATCAGTCTCTCTTTCAATTGATCAGGATGATCGACCGGGGTTGGTTTTTTTTCATCGGACGTGAGGGAGCGTCAGCAAACTATGTGCCTGTTGAGAATGTGATCGATGCAATGTTGCTTTGCGCCACTGCAAAATTATCCGAAAATGGTCGCGCCTATATCGTTTCAGACCACCGCCCTCTGGAGGCGCTCGTGCAAATCATTGCCTCGGCGTTGCGAAGAAAACCGCCACCGCGTCGATTTCCCGAACCCCTGATCCGGACTGCCTGCGCGATCATCGGCAAACTGCCCGGATTTCCGCTTTCGTCTTCCAGAATCGATGCGCTGACGGATAGATCGATATATCGCATTGAGCGGATTCAATCCGAATTGGGCTTTGCGAACCGCGTCTCGATGGAAGTGGGTATGGGTGAACTTGTTCGCCAATATCAACGCTCGCGCGCCGGCACCTGACATGTCAAAGCCGAAGATCGTCAGGGTTATTACCGCGTCTTACGTCGTACCCTGGCATCTGGCGAATACGTTGAAACGTTTACCCAATGACTTTGAGGTAACCGTTATCGGTCAGGATGTGTCGGTCAACAGCGATGTCTACCCGCAAATTCATTGGGTGGATATTGACCTCAACCGCAAGATCAACTTGTTCGCGGATCTGCGGTCCCTGTGGGCGCTTTGTGCTTTTTTTCGCGCGCACAAACCCGATATCGTCCACTCAATCATGCCGAAAGCAGGTTTGCTTTGTGCGCTGGCCGCATTTGTCTGCCGCGTCCCGCATCGATTTCATACCTTCACGGGACAAGTCTGGGCCAACAAGACATTTCCGCTGCGCCAAATTCTTTGCTTGCCCGACCGAATCATCAACGCCCTGAATACGGTGTGTTTGTCGGACAGTGTTTCTCAATCCGCATTTCTGTTTCGTCACGGGATTTCCCATCAAGGCAAACCACTGCCCGTGCTGGGGATGGGATCATTGTCTGGCGTTGAATTGTCGCGATTTGCCGAGCCGGCCAACCATCAACAGCTGGCGGCCCAAATGGGGATCGCCCCAAACGATTTTGTTTTTGCGTATATCGCCCGAAAGAGTATCGACAAAGGCGCAATCGACATGCTGCATGGGTTCGCGCAGGTGGCGAATTCGCATCCAGCCGCAAAGCTGTTGTTTATCGGGCCGGACGAGTCGGACGGCGCATTGGCTTCGATGAAGGCGGGCAATCCGGAAATGTTCAAAAACGTAATCGATATTTGCCTTGTCGAAAATCACGAGGCGTATTTATCGCTTAGCAATGTCCTTTGCCTGCCGAGTCGGCGGGAAGGATTCGGCTCCATTGCAATCGATGCCGCGGCGGCGGGCGTGCCAACGATAGGCTCTTGCATCACCGGACTGCGCGATGCAATTGTGGATGGCGAAACCGGGGTGTTGGTGCCGACGGGTGATATCGACAAATTTGCAAACGCGATGTTATCGATGATTGCAAATCCCGAGCGCTGCAAGGCAATGGGATTGGCCGCGCGCAACAGAGTCGAGGCGCATTTC
Source organism: Betaproteobacteria bacterium (assembly GCA_031367575.1). GTDB lineage: Bacteria > Pseudomonadota > Gammaproteobacteria > Burkholderiales > Usitatibacteraceae > UKL13-2. The sequence continues at coordinate 3,461 of JANLQC010000561.1, forward strand.
ACCGCGGACATGATGTATGCGGCGCTAAGGGATTTATATTTTGGGCAACTCGCAACACCGTCGCATGAAACACAAGGGGATAAAACCCAACCCCGTTGAGGATTATCGTCCCTGGCTGGAGATGGGAGCGGACACGTCTACAGGTGTTCTCGCGAGTCGCTCCAGCAGGCGCCCCAGCGCGCGTGGTGGTTCCGCGTCATCAAACAACAGCCCGCGATTGGCGAAAATGCGTTGCGTGATGTGATGGCGGTATTCCTTATCCGTTGCGAGTTTTTTCGCAATCGCCAAATAGGCGTCGATTGACGGCGCAATCAGCTCTTCCACGTCGAGTATTTTCAGCATCGCCATCGTCTGCCGCCCGCGCATGAATTCGCCCGGCAACGTCACGATCGGCAAGCCCATCGCCAACGCGTCCAGCGAGGTGTTGCCGCCAGACCAGTGCAATGTATCCAGCATCAGATCGCAGAGTTGGTTGATGCGCTTGTAGTCGTCGTGCAAAACACCGGGCAATATTTTTACCCGTCCCTGCGCGGACAGGCCTTTTTCGGTAAATGCGGCCATCAATCGCGACACAAATTTTTGGGTGATGTGATCGTTTTGGCCGGCAAACATCACCAGAACCCCCTTTGCATCGTTGGTCATCGCGGCGACCAAAAGCTGATCGTTGGCGGGATGAACTTTGAACAACGACTGTGGAAACAAATAAAGAT
>JANLQC010000584.1:0-4626 GCA_031367575.1 Betaproteobacteria bacterium
AACGCCAAACTGGCGGTGAAAGAAATCGACCAGATTTGCAAACCCGATGCGGCGGGCGAAGAATTGCTGAAGAGCGCGATTCAGCGCATGGGTTTATCGGCGCGCGCCTATCACCGGGTGCTGAAAGTGGCGCGGACCATCGCCGATCTGGCAGGCAGCGAAAATATTTTCGTCGCGCATATTGCCGAAGCAATTCAGTATCGGAAGATGGATAAAGGGTAAGCGAAAGGGAAGGGAAAGGGAAGGGGAAGGGCTCCTTCTTGATACCTTCCAGTGCGTTATGCTTTTTGCTTGCTTTCATGTCTTTGCCTTCGTTGAGTACGCAACGAAAAACTTAAAGGATCACAATGGTGCGGGCCGACCATTGTTAGCCCGGCATCACCGCAAACAGCGCCTGCAAATCTTTCGCCTCCAGCGCACCTGCCGCATTTGCATCGCCATCGAGCAGCCCCGCCGCCAGCGCACCTTTTTTCTTTTGCATCTCCACAATGCGCTCTTCCAGCGTGCCTTTGGCGATCAGCTTGTAGACGAACACCGGCTTCTCCTGGCCAATGCGATGCGCGCGATCGGTCGCCTGATTTTCCACGGCGGGGTTCCACCACGGGTCGTAGTGAATCACGGTGTCGGCGGCGGTAAGGGTCAAGCCGGTGCCACCCGCTTTGAGGCTGATGAGAAATAATTTGACGCCGCCCGATTGGAATTTCTCAATGGGAATTTTCCGGTTTTGGGTGGAGCCGGTGAGTTTGACGTAGGCGAGTTTGCGCAGGTCGAGTTCGGCTTCGATCAAGGAGAGCATGCTGGTGAATTGCGAGAACAATAAAATGCTTCGGCCTTCGGCCAGCAATTCATCGAGCATTTCCATCAGCGCAATCAGTTTTGCCGATGCCGGTGGCTTGCCTTTGAGTTGGGTTTTCAGCAAGCGCGGATCGCAGCAAATTTGTCGCAATTTCAGCAGCGCGTCCAACACCACGATGTGGCTTTTCGCGATGCCTTTTGCGGCAATTTCGTCGCGCACCCGTTTGTCCATCGCGGCGCGCACGGTTTCGTACAAATCCGCTTGTGCGGAATCGAATTCGACCGACTGCGTGATCAGCGTTTTTGCGGGCAATTCATGCGCGACCAAATCCTTGGTTCGGCGCAGCATGAATGGCCGCACGCGCCGCGCCAGAAACGATTGGCGGCCGAGATCGCCCTCTTTTTCAATCGGCACGCGGTAGTCGCGCTTGAAGGTTTTATCGTCGCCCAGCAAACCCGGCATCAGGAAACGGAACAACGACCACAACTCACCCAAATGATTCTCCATCGGTGTGCCGGTAAGGCAGAGGCGGTGGCGTGCCTGCAACCGGCAGGCGATGATCGCGGCCTTGGTCTTGGGATTCTTGATGTTCTGCGCTTCATCCAGAATCGCGATATGCCATTGCTGTGCGAGCAGTTTTTCCTCATCGCGATTGAGTAGCGCGTAAGTGGTGAGTACCACGTCAAAATCGGCAAACACGTCACCGCGATCATGGCGCGTCAAGCCATGCGAGATCATCACTTTCAGTTCCGGGGCGAAACGTGCGGCCTCCGAATGCCAGGTCGTCATCATGCTGGTGGGGGCCACCACCAGGCACGGTCGGTCGAGCCGCCCCGCCGTTTTTTCCGCCACCAGATGCGCAAGCGTCTGCACCGTCTTGCCGAGCCCCATGTCGTCGGCAAGGATGCCGGACAATTCATACTCGCGCAAAAACTGCAGCCACGCCAATCCCTCTTTTTGGTAGTCGCGCAGAATGGCCCGGAACGTCGGCGGCACGGCGACGGGCACGATGCCCTCGAAGCGTGCCAGACGCGCGCCGAGTTTTCGCATCCGCTCGCCACCGAGCCAGCGCAAATCGAGCGCGCGATCCATTTCCGCAAGCCGCGCCGCATCGAGCGTCGAGAGACGAACCTTGCCTGCTGAAGGCTCACGCAGATAGAGTTCAAACAATGTCGCCAGCAATGGTTTGAGACGCGCCAGTGGCAGCGCCGCGCGCCGCCCGTCCCCCAGTGGCACGATGATTTTTCGATCATCCGCCATCGCCTCCAACGCTTTCGGTCCCCATTCGGTGGGCGAGGCGTGAATCAGTTTCACCAGGATCGGAATCAGGCTGACTTTCTCGCCCTCGACATCGATGCCGATTTCCAGATCGAACCACGCATTTGACGATTCATCGACGTCCGCATACCACTCACCCACCGGGGCGAGATCAAAGCGAAAATCTTCCGCGATGTCGATCTTCCAGCCATTGCTGCGCAATTTGGGCACGGTGGTTTCGAGAAACGCGGTCCAGAGTGCGAACCCGCGTTGTTCGTTGTTGGCCTCGGCAAACAGGAGCTTGCCCTGCATGTCACGCGACATGCCGCGCATCAGCGCCTTGTCGGAGGCCACCAATCCGGCAGCGGTGAGCTCAGTGCGGGCGGCGCGTTCAAACCCATTGTTGCGCGTCGCACGCAGCAGACGGTTGCCTTCGACGCGGGTAATTTCCAGTGGCGTTTTGCCGGCGACTTTCAGGCCGAGGTAATCAAAACTCAACGCCGCCGTTTCAACATAGGTGTTGATCGGTTTCCAGCCGCGCGCGTCGTAGCGGCTGGTCAGGTGCGAGGCGAGCGAGAGAATCGGTTGCGGCCGATAATCGGGCAGTGTCGCCTCGTCCATCAAGGCGGGCAGCGGAATGTTTTGATGCAGCTTGCGGATTTGCAGTTCTTCCGATACCCGCGCCACCCATTTGGCCGGCAATGCCGGTGCCGCCACCACCGCCATCGCCAGCGCCGGTGTCAATGCCGACTCGATCATGCCGCACTCGCCACGGTCACTGTCGATATAGACCGGCGGCACGCTCGCCAATGTGGCGGCGGGCGGGATTATCGTGAGCGCGGGTTGCCGGTCGCCATTGTCGTGCGTGATCCAGTCAACGATGCCGATGCGCGGCGCGGCCCAGTGCAAGGCCGGCCGCGTGTTGTCATGCCAATAGGCGCGACCGGTTTTGATGATGGCCGTGACCAGCACCGCATCGACGCCGACCATCGGAAATTCAAAACTGTATCCGCGCCCGGTGACCGCCGAGAGATGCCGCAGGATGCGGGTATCGCTTGGCAACATGTAGCGAGGCGGATTGAACAGCCCGTTGGGATTGGTGTAGCGATCCACGCTGGACATTTCGCCGGTTTTTTTCACCCGCGCCTTGAAAATTCGCAGAATGCCGCCCGGTTCCGCCTGCGTCTGGCTCGGCTCGAAAAAATAGAGGATGCGCTGGGTGACATCGGGCGGATATGTCTCGCCGAGATTCGCCTCGGCTGCGGCGACCTGACTGAGCCACAATTCGATGGCGTGTGGCAGCGGGGCCGATGGTTTCACCGATCGCGATTCCGGTTTTCGTGTCGCGAACGATCTTGAATTCCCGGTTGATTCCGAGGGCATGTTGGCGTCGGCATCGTTGCCGCCAGCCAGAGAAATGTTCTCCATCAGCGTCGGTGGCGATTGCGCACTCGCCGCCAGCACGGCCGCCACCACATGTTTGCAGTTGTATCCCACCGGGCAACTGCATTCACCGTCGATGTCGTCCTTCTTCAAATCGATTCGAATGACTTGATCGTAATAGCCTGTCGATCCGCTGACCCGGCTGATCAGCACCGGACTATCGCGCCCGCGCTTTTGCCATTTCACCGAACGCACATGGCCTTGCCGAAAATACGATTCGCCGCGCGCATAAGTGGCCGCATCGATATTTCCGGTCAGCAATTGATTCAAGTTGTTCATTCGCACCAGGTCCGCGAGGGAAATCCTTCATTATCAGGCGGCAAGTGTGGCGGCGCAAGCAACGCGCGCCCAGGGTTGGAAATCAGGCATGAAAATCAGGCATGAAAATCAGACATGAAAATCAGACATCAAAATCGCCCGCCAGCGGAATCGTGACGCAGGCTATCGACACCATGACCGATGCAATTTGCACTTTCGGCGCATCCCATTGTCCTTTTTTGAGTTGATATTGTTGTGAAGCATGACAGGGTAAATAGAAGTAGCCCAGAGCAAGATCAAGCACTGGCGCGGTGTTTCAGGACAAAATGGCTGTCAAGCCGCGCCGGTGCTGGTGGGTCGTGGTTGCGCTGAAATGCCGGGCGGCAATATGACTGTCCCGCCATGACTGTCCCAATATGACTGGCCAAAATGACCGCGCAATTGTTGAACGCATTGCCATGACGCCGACCCGCACCGCCCGTCCAAACCACCCGAGTCACCCAGCCCGCATGCGCATCACAAAACTCCGCGCTGGCTGCTGGCGCTGTTGTTGGCGGCCCTCGGCATGCTCGGCCCGTTCGCGATGGACACTTACATCCCCGCCTTCCCGACCATCGCCAATGACCTGAATGCGAGCACGCTGCAAATGCAGCAGACTTTTTCGGTCTACCTGCTGGCATTTGCGGTGATGTTTTTGTTTCACGGTGCGCTGTCGGACAGTTTTGGCCGCAAGCCCGTCATCTTGTGTGGCTTGAGCGTTTTTTTGATCGGCATCATCGGCTGCGCGTTGTCCACCACCATCGGCCAATTGCTTTTTTTCCGCGCCATGCAGGGTGCCTCGGTCGGTGCCGGGATGGTTGTCGGGCGCGCGA
>JANLQC010000216.1:0-3821 GCA_031367575.1 Betaproteobacteria bacterium
GGAAATTTTCTGGCGCTGCGCGTCGATACCACCGCCAATATGGGTGCGTATTTGTCAACGTTCGCGTCCTGCATCCCGACCATTTTGTACGCGACACTGCTCGCGGGCCAATACAAAACGCCGGCCATTCATTGCACCGTGAAAGCCGTGTTCACCAACACGGCACCGGTGGATGCGTATCGCGGTGCGGGCCGTCCGGAGGCGACCTATGTCGTCGAACGCCTGGCCTCTGCTGCCGCGCGCGACATGGGACTCACGCAGGAAGAAATCCGCCGCCGCAATTTCATCACCACCTTCCCGTATGCCACGCCGGTTGCGCTCACCTATGACACGGGGGACTACATCAGCATCATGAACAAGGCCAACAAGTTGGCTGATGTGGCGGGCTATGAAGCGCGCAAAAAAGCGAGTGCCGCGAAAGGAAAACTGCGCGGGATCGGCTATGCGAGTTACATCGAGGCCTGTGGTTTGGCACCATCCAACGTCGCCGGCGCGCTAGGTGCGCGCGCGGGATTGTTTGAAGCGGGCGAAGTGCGCGTACACCCGACCGGCAAAGTCACCGTCTTCACCGGTTCGCATAGCCATGGCCAAGGACATGAAACGACGTTTGCACAAGTGGTCTCCAGCAAACTCGGCATTCCGGTCGAGGATATCGACATCGTCCACGGTGACACCGGGCGCGTGCCGTTTGGCATGGGCACCTACGGTTCGCGCTCGCTGGCAGTGGGTGGTTCGGCCATTGTGAAAGCGGCCGACAAAATTATCGCCAAAGGCAAAAAAATCGCCGCGCATTTATTGGAAGCGGCCGATACCGACATTGAATTTACCGACGGTGAGTTCAAAGTCGCGGGCACCGACAAGAAAAAAACCTTCGCTGAAGTCGCGTTGACGGCCTATGTGCCGCACAACTATCCGCTCGATAAATTGGAGCCGGGATTGAACGAAAACGCGTTTTACGACCCGACCAATTTCACCTATCCGGCCGGCACCTACATCACCGAAGTGGAAATCGATTCCGACACCGGTGAAGTGAAGGTCGATAAATTCACGGCGGTGGACGACTTCGGCAACATCATCAACCCGATGATCGTCGAAGGTCAGGTGCATGGCGGCATCACCCAGGGCATCGGTCAGGCGCTGTTGGAAAACGCGGTGTACGACAAGGAATCCGGGCAACTACTCTCGGCAACGTATATGGATTACGCCATGCCGCGCGCCGATAATTTGCCGAATTATGTGCTCGACACCACCTGCACACCGTGTACCCACAATCCGCTCGGCGTGAAAGGCTGCGGGGAGGCCGGTGCCATCGGCGCGCCGGCCGCGATCATGAATGCGGTGGTCGATGCGTTGGCCGCCGTCGGCGTGAAGGACATGCAAATGCCCGCCAGCAGTCACCGCGTGTGGGAAGCGATGCAGCGCGCCAAAATGCCGGCCGCGGCGGAATAAGGGGACGACCATGTACACATTCAACTATCACCAAGCCACCTCTGCCTCATCCGCCGCAACACTGATCGGTGGAAAATCGGACGCGAAATATCTGGCCGGTGGACAAAGCCTGATTGCGACCATGAAACTCAGATTGGCCCAGCCGTCGGACCTTGTTGATCTCGCCGGTGCGGCCGAATTGAAGGGCATCAAACTCGAGGGCGACAAACTGGTCATCGGCGCGATGACCACGCACGCCGATATCGCGGTCGATGCGTTGGTGAAATCAAAATTTCCCGCGCTCGCCGCATTGGCCGAAATGATCGGTGATCGGCAGGTCAGAAATCGCGGCACCATCGGCGGCTCGCTCGCCAATAACGACCCGGCCGCCGATTGGCCCGCCGCCGTGCTGGGTTCGGGTGCCACTATTGTCACCAACAAACGCGGCATCGCCGCCGATGATTTTTTCAAAGGTATGTACGAGACCGCATTGCAGGAGGGTGAATTGATCACGGCAGTGCAATTCCCGATTGCCAAACGCGCCGCGTACATGAAATTCAAGCAACCGGCCTCGCGCTTTGCGATTGTCGGGGTGTTTGTGTCGCAAGGCGCAGGCGGTATTCGCGTCGCGGTTACCGGTGCCTCGCAATCGGGCGTGATGCGGGTGAGAGTGATGGAAGATGCGCTGGCAAAATCATGGTCGGCTGATGCGGTCAGGGCAATAAAAGTTGACGCGAAGGATATGAATGCGGATTTGCACGCCAGTGCCGCGTATCGCGCGCATCTGGTGGCGGTGATGGCAGCGCGCGCGGTCGCGGCAAGCTAATCAGCGCGCCGCAAGTCTCGATTACGGTCAGCGCATTTACTGCGGCGCTTTTAAAGCTGTCGCCCCGGCGATGGCCGGGGGTGAATCGGGGAATTCGCGGCGCATGCGCCGTGCCCGATGAACGCCAAGACTATGCAGCGGCTTGGCCCAAGGTGCAATAACGAAAATTGGCCCCCGGCCTTCGCCGGGGCGACGGGCATGATGTGCCGCGTCAGATTGGATAATTTGAATAATTTGGTCAACTCGATCGATTCAATTGCCGCCGCCCTCGAACGCGCGAACTACATCACCAACCGCGAGTTGGCGACGGTGATTTTTTTGGCGCTGCGCATGGGCCGCCCGCTATTTCTCGAAGGCGAAGCCGGCGTCGGCAAAACCGACGTCGCGAAGGTTCTCGCGACCGTGCTTGAACGCCCGCTGATTCGCCTCCAATGCTACGAAGGTCTCGATCTTGCCAGTGCCGCCTACGAATGGAACGCCGCAAAGCAAATGATGGCGATCCGTTTGGCCGACGCGCGCGGCGGCGAGGGCACCAAAGCGGGCGATCTGGCGCAGACCATTTACAGCCGCGAATTCCTTACCGCACGCCCGCTGTTGCAGGCGCTGGACTTGGCGATTGCCGGCACCGCGCCGGTGTTGCTGATCGATGAACTTGATCGCGCCGATGAACCGTTTGAAGCGTTCCTGCTGGAAGTGCTGTCGGATTTTCAGATCACCATTCCCGAGCTCGGCACGGTGCGCGCGCCCGACAACGCGCGTCCCATCGTCATTCTCACCTCCAACCGCACCCGCGAGGTTCACGATGCCTTGAAGCGGCGCTGCCTGTATCACTGGGTCGATTACCCGGACGCGGATCGCGAATGGAAAATCATCACCGCGCGCGCGCCGGAAGTCGCCCGGAAATTGTCGCGCGAAGTGGTCGCCTTCGTGCAACGCCTGCGCCGCATGGATTTATTCAAGGCACCCGGTATCGCCGAGACACTTGATTGGTCGCGCGCGCTGACGGCGCTGGATGCGATGACGCTCGACCCGGCGACGGTGGATGCCACACTGGGCGCGTTGCTGAAGTATCAGGAAGATATTCAGAAGGTGCGCGGGTCTCTCGCCGCAGAGACATCCGCCACGAATAAGTCCCCAATATCCTGAGCGCAGCGAGGCAGTTCAACCCCTTCCCCCGGTCAGGGGGAAGGTTGGGATGGGGGTCAAATGCATCGAATCGAACCAATTCAAACCGCAAACGCACGACGCCTCCGAAATGAAATGACCGACGCCGAACAAAAACTTTGGCGAGCCATTCGCGGCAATCAGCTTGGCGTGAAATTTCGCCGCCAACACCCCATTGCGAACTTCATTGCGGATTTTGTTAGCCTCGATCCGAAGTTGGTAATTGAGATCGATGGGGGACAGCATGCCGACGATGCTTCGTACGATTTGGAAAGAACAAAGCGCATCGAAGTGCATGGGTTCAAGGTGATTCGATTTTGGAACAATGAGGTATTGGAAAACCTGGATGGTGTATTGGCGGAAACGGCGCGTGTTTTGGCACTCGACCCCCATCCCGGCCTTC
>JANLQC010000671.1:0-1793 GCA_031367575.1 Betaproteobacteria bacterium
GTCGGCCCCAACGGCTGCGGCAAATCAAACGTGATCGACGCGGTGCGCTGGGTGTTGGGGCCGACAACGCCGACCAGTTGGCCGGGCACGGCGATGGTGGTGGCGTCAACAAATGACTTGAAACCGGCCAGCTTGATCTGAGTAAGACGCACTATTAACCCTGTTTTTATGTTTCGAGCGGCTCAAATTGCACAAAACCCGCGCCAACGTCGTTGTTTACGACCAATGGGCGGGCCTCGTGAAATACAATGTCGATAATTTTAACGTAATGGTTTTCTCAAAACCAACCAATTGCCAACAAAACAACATGAAGCCACCCCGCAAAAAAGAATCCACTTCAAATAGCGCGGCTAAGTCCGTGAAAAATCAGGCGCCTGCGGCCATTGCCAGGAAGCGGGGCGGCAAATCGACCGCGCCGGCCACAAAAGTGCTGGACATTTTCCCCAATCCGCAGCCGCAACGCGATTTCGTGATCCACATGCAGATCCCGGAATTCACCTGCCTATGTCCGATGACGGGACAGCCCGATTTCGCCACGCTTTATCTGGATTACATTCCCGACAAACGCTGTGTGGAATTGAAAAGTCTCAAGCTATACATCTGGTCGTTTCGTGATAAGGGCAAATTTCACGAGGCGGTCGCCAATGAAATTGTTGACGATATTGTCGCGGCGATTTCTCCCCGCTTCGCACGCCTGACCGCGAAGTTCTGGGTGCGGGGCGGCATTTTTACCACTGTGATTGCCGAGCATCGTGCCCGGGGCTGGCGGCCGCAGCCGCGCGTTGATTTGGGTGAATTTGCCGATCAGCCCAGCGTGACGGATCAAGGCTAACGTCGCATGGCCACGCCTTTGCCTTTTACCGGCGAACGCTTCGTCCCCGGCTCGCCCGAGGCGAAAGGCGAGATGTGGTACGAACATTGGCATCGCTATCACTATGTGCTGCCGCTGGTGGCGGGCAAAACGGTGCTTGATGTCGCGTGTGGCGAAGGCTATGGCAGCGCGCTGATGAGCCGGCGCGCGGCAAAAGTGTGCGGCGTGGATAGTTCGCGCGCGGCGATCATGCATGCGCGCGGCGCGTATGCCGATCACGCCAATCTGGAATTGTTTGAGGCGTCCTGCACCAAACTTCCCTTTGAGGCAGCGAGTTTCGATGTCGCGGTGTCTTTTGAAACTATCGAGCACATTCACGAGCAGGCGGTGTTTCTGGATGAAATCAGGTGCGTTCTCAAACCCGAAGGCGTGTTGATACTGTCGTGCCCGAACAAGGCCGAGTATTCGGACAAGCGCGGTTTCACCAATGAATTTCACGTCAAGGAATTGTATCGGCCCGAGTTGGCGGCGTTGCTGGCACCGTGCTTTCGCCATACGCGCTGGCTTTCGCAGCGCAATGCCTTTGTCTCGCTGATCGCACCGGAAATTGTTGCGTCGGCGGGAGGAGAATCGTTAACCGTGTCGCAGGCGGCATCCGATCAGCCGACCGCCGCATTGCCGGCACTCTATGATTTGGTGGTCGCGGGCAATGATGCGGGCGCAATTGATGCGTTGCCGTTACCCATATCGGTATTTACCGATGCCGAGGAGTGGGCGTACAACGACTACCGCGACACGTACCAGAAGTATGTAAAAAGCGCGACCTCAGAAATGGAATTGCGGGCACGCTGCGAGGCGCTGGAGGCGGAAGTTCAGGCGCTGCGAAGCGGATCGCGGGTTTCACTTGCCGCGCCGCCGGAATCGTGGCTTCGGCGGATAATTAAACGACTCGTCCGCTAATATTTGCACGCGCCTTCCGGCC
>JANLQC010000688.1:0-5332 GCA_031367575.1 Betaproteobacteria bacterium
CCGAGATCGGCAGCCATGCCGAGTTGCTGGCGCGCAATGGAACTTACGCGGTGTTGCATCGATTGCAATTTGCCGGGACTTGAACGTGAATTGACATTTGCCGCCATCGTGCGATTTCGCTGGATGCCAGCGCGGGCCCGCACGCATGCGCAGATATGCGCACGCAACGCCAAGCACTGAGCGCCGAAAACAGAACGGGAATTTCACGTTACAATCCTGACCAACCGGTCAGTTTTGGAGATGCCGCATGTCCGATCATATCGTCCTGAGCTCTCACCCGAAGGCTCGCCGTGCGGGTTCGTTTTTTGATATTCGCTGGGGTGCCGCGACGGCCACCGAACGCGGGCCCGTCATCGCAAGCCTGACCGACGCCACCCAGCGCAATGCCATCGGCACGCACTCCGGTGCCTACGCGGTTTATCGCGCCTTGGCGGTGGCTTCCGGCGCGTTGCAGCGCGATCATCGGCCCGATCTCACCAATACTGCACCGGCCGAATCGATTGGCCCGCATCCGCAATGGGCGGATCCGGACAAAATTGTTTCGATGGATCCTTGGGGGCATCTCATTGCCAGTGCGTTCGCGGCGGAAATTGCCAGTGGTGCCGACGTGCGGCCGACCATTGCGATCACCAAGGCGCATATCAACATGCCCGAATTGAAAGCCGCGATTGTCGCCGGGCGATTGAAACCCGACGGCGATATTCTGACCGCCAACGGTGACGTGAAAGTGACCAAGGCGGCGATTGACCCGGTGTGGTATTTGCCGGGGCTTGCGCGCCGATTCAAGGTTAAGGAAAGTGCGCTCAGGCGCGCATTGTTTGAACAGACGGCCGGCATGTTTCCGGAACTGGTGACGCGTCCCGACCTGAAAGTTTTCCTGCCGCCGATCGGTGGCATGACGCTGTATTTTTTTGGCGATGTCAGCAAACTCGGCAAGGCGGAAACCAAAATTGCCTGCCGGCTTCACGACGAATGCAATGGTTCCGATGTGTTCGGTTCCGACATTTGCACCTGCCGCCCTTACCTCGCGCATGGCATCGAAGTTTGCATTGAGATCGCCCAGCAGGGAGGCGTCGGCGTCGTCATCTACAACCGCAAGGAAGGCCGTGCGCTGGGCGAGGTCACCAAATTCCTGGTCTACAACGCGAGGAAACGCCAAGTCGGCGGGGATCGCGCTGAAACCTATTTTGCGCGCACTGAATGTGTCGCCGGGGTGCAGGACATGCGCTTTCAGGAATTGATGCCGGACGTGTTTCACTGGCTCGGCATCACCCGCATCGACCGCTGGGCGTCGATGAGCGACATGAAACACGGCGCGCTGGTGGATCAGGGCATTGAAGTCATTGAGCGCGTACCGATACCGGATGAATTGATTCCGAGCGACGCGAAAGTGGAAATGGACGCCAAAAAGGCGGCGGGCTATTTTTCCAATTACATGCCGGACGCCGAACAACTGACGGTGGCCAAAGGGCGCGGACTGGAAGAATGAATCCGGGCGCGACCACGGCTAACGCGCAACGCGAACCGCGCGGCTGGCACACCCCTGTGCCTCGGCAACATGCGGCGAATGCGCTGCTCAGCGCACGCGCGGTGTGGCGGCACTGCGCAGAAATCACGGCGCATGTGGCGTGTGGGGATTCCGCCCACTTCATCTGGCATGCCGATCAACTCGCCAAGACGGCTTCGTATGTGGCTGAGGTGATCCGTGAACGCTACCCCGGCTTGTCGGTGCCGTATCACAGCCGCTGGCGGCATTTTGAAGCGGGTGGCGTGAATCGCTGGGGCGCGTTGTGCCGGGAGAAAAAATTAACTGCGGCCGGCGACAAAGATGAACGTGCGCGCGTACGCATTGATCTGGTGATCCCGAGTGTTCTGCTTGATGCCGGTGCCGGAGCGGCGTGGCGATTTCATGACGCAGTAAACAGCCAAACACTGACGCGCTCGGAAGGATTGGGGGTCGCGAGTCTGGCGTTGTTTGCGACGGGCACACTATCGAATGATGCGTCACAGCCGTTGCGATCTGATGCGATGGCGCTGTCGCGCATTCGCGCAACCGACATTGCGCGCGCCTTTAAAGTGAGCGATACCAATCCGCTGGTGGGGCTTGCCGGACGTGCGGCGCTGCTCGCGCGGCTGGGCGAAATCGCCGCCGCAACACCGGCCGTATTCGGTTCGCCCGCGCGGCTGGGCAACCTCTTCGATTACCTCAAATCACACGCGCTGCAAAATAAAATCGACGCCGATTTCATTCTCGCCACGCTGTTGCGCGCATTGGGGCCGATGTGGCCACCGCACATGGTGTTGGATGGTGTATCGCTCGGCGATTGCTGGCCGCATCCTGCGGCCGTAGGCGGACGCGTGCCGTTTCACAAACTCTCCCAATGGCTGACGTATTCGTTGCTGGAGCCGCTGGAGGAAGCCGGCCTCACGGTAACGGGGCTCGATACGCTCACCGGCCTGCCTGAATACCGCAATGGCGGACTGCTGCTCGATCTCGGCGTGATCGAGGCGCGCGACGCCGCATTTCACACTCGCCTATTGAAGGTGGATGATCCTGCCGTCATCGAATGGCGCGCGTTGACGGTGGTGGGGTTGGATTTGATTGCGCCGCGGGTAACCAACGAACTCGGCCTCACGGCAGCACAGTTTCCACTGGCACGCGTACTCGAAGGCGGAACCTGGGCGGCGGGGCGAAAAATCGCGGCGGCGTTGCGTCCCGGCGGCGCACCGCCGGTCAATATCAATAGTGACGGCACGGTATTTTGAACACCGTCCAACAATTTCACGAGGAGCACACCATGCACGCCCGTTTCCCGAACCTGAACGTCATCGATCACCCGCTGCTGAAACACAAGCTCACGTTTTTGCGACGCGAAGAAACGTCGACGTCGGGATTTCGGCGATTGGTGAAAGAAATCGCGCAGATGCTGTGCTACGAAGTGACGCGCGATCTGCCCACCGAAAATATCCGCATCACCACGCCGCTTACCGACATCGATTCGCCGGTGATCAGCGGCAAGAAACAGTGCATCGTGTCAATCTTGCGCGCCGGCAATGGCATGCTCGATGGCATGCTGGAGCTGCTGCCCGCCGCGCGAGTCGGACACATCGGCTTGTACCGCGCACCAGAAACGCTGGAGCCGGTCGAATACTATTTCAAGGTGCCGGAGGATATTGCGGAGCGTTTGGTGATTGTGGTGGATCCGATGCTGGCAACCGGAAATTCGGCGGTCGCTGCACTCAACCGGTTAAAGGAATATGGCGTGACCAGCATGAAATTTGTGTGTCTGCTGGCGGCACCCGAAGGCGTCAAAAACATGCTGGAACATCACCCTGATGTTGGCATCACCACCGCATCGCTCGACGAAAAACTCAACGACCATGGCTATATCGTGCCGGGGCTGGGAGATGCCGGTGACCGAATCTTTGGCACGCGCTGAAGCAACCCACGCCGTGACGGACGCGCCGGTTGCCCAGGCAATGCGGCGCAAGGAACACATCCGCTACGCAGCCGAAGCCGAAATTTTCGCCGCGGCCGAAACGGTATTTGCACGCGCCGGTTTTTCCGGGGCGACGATGTCGGAAATCGCCGATGCAGCCGGATTGCCGAAAGCGAATCTTCACTATTATTTTCGTACCAAGGCGGCACTTTATCGCGCGGTGCTGGATCACACGCTGACCCTGTGGCTGGCTGAAACGGATGGCATCCGTGTTGACGCCGATCCGGCCGAAGCACTCGGCGGCTACATTCGCGCCAAGATGCGATTGACCGCCACCCACCGCGATGCCTCACGCGTATTTGCCAACGAAATGTTGCACGGCGCACCGCACATCGGCAACTACTTGCGCACCGAATTGAAGGCTCTGGTCGATGAAAAATCGCGCGTGATCGAACATTGGGCACAGCAGGGGTTGATGGATGAAATCGATGCGCGCCATTTATTTTTTACCATTTGGGCCGCAACCCAAACCTACGCGGACTTTCAGCCGCAAGTGTGCGCGGTGCTGGGTAAAACACGCCTCACGCGCGCGGAGCTGGATCGTGCGACTCGGCAATTGGTGAAGATGGTGTTGCGTGGCTGCGGTGTCCGTGTAAGGAAATGAGGTCAAAACACACTAAATCCAACATCGCGAAATCGGCGTAGGTATCAACGCATCAATGAATGATTGTCTCAGTCGGGATTTCGTTTTCTTACACTTACATCAACCAAAGGAGTCACCCATGAATGTCTGCCGCGCTGCATTGTCGAGTTTCGCCTTCGCCATATTGGCCACAGTGGTTTCCCTGCCCGCTTTTGCCGGTGCGGACAAAATCGCCTTCCCCGAAAATTGGCATAAAGACGTGCTCTATGGCACCGTTGATCGCTTTGATATCAAGCAATTCCGCGAACTTTATGCCACCAAATCGGCGGTCGCCGCCATGAAGGCGGGCAAGCCGATCCCCAGCGGCACCGTGCTGACATTGGTGCAATACAAAGCCAAGGTCGATGACAAAGGCGCGCCGATAAAAGGATTTGACGGTCGATTCCAAAAAGGTGATTTGGTGGCCTATGCGATGATGGAGAAACGCGCAGGCTGGGGCACCGAATACAAGGACGATATGCGTAACGGCGAGTGGGAATATCAGGTGTTCTCGGCCGACAAAAAACCGAATGAAAAAGCCAATATCACCGGCTGCTTTCAATGCCACAAGCCGCATGAAAAACAGGATTTCGTGATGTCGCTGGCCAAACTTTCCGGCACCGCGCCGGGTGCGAAACCGGTACCGAAAACCGGTGCGGTGGTGGCCATCGGTGATTTCACGTTTGGGCCGGAAAAAATTGAAGCCAAAGTCGGGGAGACCATCACCTGGGCCAATACCGATGATTCACCGCATCAAGTCACACTCGTCGGCCCGAATGGTCGGCGCAGCGCGATTATCCTCAAGGGTCAAACCGAAACGCTGACATTCAATGAGCCGGGCAGCTACTCGTACATCTGCGGGCTGCATCCGAACATGAAGGGCATCATTGAGGTGAAGTAAGACAAAGTCCAGCACTGGCGCGCCGTTTCGGGCATTTTCGCCCTGAACGGCGCGCCAAATGGCGATCTGCGTATTTTGATCCGCTTGACAGCCGCGATGCCTTCGCGTAACTTTGTACCTGCGCCGATTTGACGATCAGCTTGCGGGCGCGGGGAAAATTTCGATCCCCAACAAATTCGGCTAAAGCGGCACTCTGAATTCAGAAGGCCCGACTAGCAAAAGCGGTCGGGCTTTTTTGTTTGCTGAATGCTGAATGCTGAATGCACTTGATGATCGCCACACCGCAATCCGCGCATTTCGTTGAACCGC
>JANLQC010000047.1:0-2586 GCA_031367575.1 Betaproteobacteria bacterium
GCATCGATCAGACGACCGATATCCCAGTACAAGGCAAGCAACTCCTGATTGACCGCCAGAATGGCGCGTGACTGCCCTTGCCGAATGCGCTGCCTGATTTCGGACAGCAGGACGGGGTAGGGATAAGGGTTGGGTGTCACGGCCCGAACACGCATTAGCGGCCCGCGAGGGTTCGAGACGCCTTGGCCACGGCCTTCAGGACAATGGCGCTCAAGTTTTCAGTCGTCAACGGTGTACCAGTCGCGGCGTCACGCAACGCGCGATTCATTTCAGTTTGATATCCCGATCCACCCTTGGCGGCACGCTCGCGAAACGCGGCGATAACGTCTTCATCGACCCACATCGTTACGCGCGTCTTGTTGGGCTGTGCGCGCGCTTGCAGCTTTGCCAAATAGGGCACGTCCTTGGCGCGCTTGGCACCGCTAAAGTCATACTCCTTTCGCATATTGACCTCCTTCTTTTCTGGTTGCCTTGCGGGCGGAAATCATGCGCGGTGATTTGCCACGCCGGGCCGCGCATGGTGTAGCAGACTGTCAGTACGCGACCGGTCGCACTCATCCCAACCAGAATGTGACGCAACTCATCGTCTATATTGGGGTCATCGCGCACCAGCGCCATCGAATCGAGCAAATAGGTGGCGGCTTCGTCAAAAGTGACACCATACTTGCGCGCGTCCGACGCCGACTTACCCGGATCGAATTCAAAGTCCACATCGATTGTACGCATGTTGTGCGTATATCCACATGCAGCGTGGGCCAAGTGCGAATCTTCATGTCGCCATGCCGTGAAAATTGCTCAATTTACGCCATCACGCGTAGCGGTATCGTGTTGCGCCGGGGCATTTCATCGTAGGTGCGCCCGTTCAATTCTCTGCCGGTCATATCTTTTCGCACGCCGCCCCATTGCTTGAAGAAAAACTTTACGCGCGCATCACGGCACTGATACTTGCTCTCATGGTCGCGTGGCATAAGCCTCATCAAATATCGCCTCAAGCGTCGAATCGCTTCCCCGCAAACCGTCCACAACCTGCTTGGCCCACTCAAAATATTCGC
This sequence comes from Betaproteobacteria bacterium, assembly GCA_031367575.1. Taxonomy (GTDB): domain Bacteria; phylum Pseudomonadota; class Gammaproteobacteria; order Burkholderiales; family Usitatibacteraceae; genus UKL13-2. The sequence goes on from JANLQC010000047.1 coordinate 1,053, forward strand.
GCTTGCGCTCCAGGCTCCAGTCCGCGGGTGGCGTCGAGGCGATGTCGCGAAGATTGCAGATCTTGTCGGCAAACTTGACCAGCTTCGCCTCAAGGCTAAGCGTCGCGCTGTGCGCGATCTGCAGTTGTTTGCGTTCCGCCTTTGACAGCGATTTGTCGTCGGTGACTTCAAGTACTATCGCGCAAATCCGCGAGCCGAACTCGCGGTTCAATTCTTCCGCAGTGGTCTCGGTATCCTCAATCGTGTCGTGCAGGATCGCGGCGCAAAGCACATCGGCCTCGAGGATTCCGGCTTCATTCGCCAGCACGTTGGCGAGTGCAATCGGATGGTTGATGTAAGGAGACTTGTCAGCGTCTTTGCGTCGCTGGTCGCGATGCTTGTGTGCGGCGAACGCGACAGCACGAATCAGGCCCGAAACCATGCCGGCCCCCACGAATTGTTCTCGACTTTCAGGGTATTTCATTGGTTGCCTCCATACCCGACGAGCGCACCAACATTCAACTATTCACTCGTAATCGCAAAAACCATATCGCCAACAAACCGCCTGAACGATTCATTCTCCACAAACTGCTTGTAGACCTGCGTATCGTCTTTGAGCAGCAATTGCATCACCCGCCCCAACGCCTGGTCATGCGCCATGCGCGCCGTGTGCGGCGTGTTTTCTTTCGCATTCTTGAAAGCGGCATCAGCCGCCACTTGGGGCGCAATGTCGTCGCGAATCCGTTTGGCAACCCGGTCGGTATCGGTGAACAGCGTCCCGAACTGCTCGTTGAACGTCTTCAGAATATTGCTGAGACGGTCCATATCCGCCTCCGGCTTGTGTGGATTCACGTCCGTCGGCACGGGTTCAATCTCGGCATCGGTATCTGCCAGCGCGATCTTTATCACCGCCTTTTTCTCCACGCGGTAACTGTCCATGTCGATGGCGTCGAGGATGCCCTTGGCCAGGTCTTCCTCCATGGGTGCAGGCAGCTTCGGTGTCAGTAAGTCCAGAAAAATCGAGAGCCTTTCCCACTGCGCGTTGCTGTAGGCGATGATCGACGAGAGGAAGCTATACGTGCGGCAGAAAACCTTGGCCTTGCCTTTGAAGGCAATTTGGCCGTCCTCGTCCAGCTTGGTTTTGTAGATCACCACACACGTGTCGAGTATCGGATCGAGTTGATCTCGTTCGGCACCGCCTAGGAAAAGCGCCACCAGCTGCTGCACTTGTTCCGGCGAGTAGACCTGGGCCGCATCGAGCGCCGCCTTGAGGTCGTGCAGCTTGTTCGGGTCGGTCTCCTCGGCCAACAGCGTCGTGCGGTAGTAATCCTGGAAGGCAAAGGTGATCGCCTCGCTATTGTTCTGAAAGTCCAACACGAAGCAGTCGTGCTTCTGCGGGTGCGCGCGGTTGAGCCGCGAAAGGGTCTGCACCGCCTTGATGCCCGAGAGCGGCTTATCCACGTACATCGTGTGCAGCAGCGGCTCGTCATACCCGGTCTGGAACTTGTCGGCGCAGATCAGGAAGCGGTAGGGGTCGGTCTGTATCTTTCCGGCG
>JANLQC010000053.1:0-1506 GCA_031367575.1 Betaproteobacteria bacterium
GCCGACATCGAGCACCACGCGAAAAGTCGGCCCCGCAAGCTGGCGAAAATTGTTTGGGTCAAATCCCGAGAGGTTTACGGTGTCACTGCCGCCGTGTTTTGGCATCGGCCCGACATGGAGGCGCGCTTTCGTCGCTTCATCGGCAGCGTTGGCCAGCGGATGGGGGAACATGGTGTGGTGCAACTTCCCCCATTGCCAGGTCGCGGGGTTGGGGCCACCGAGTTTTTGCATGTCGCTCCATGCCAGCGCCAGACTGTTTTCAAGCACATCGTTGCGTTTCTTGATCGCATCCTTGCCGAAACGCGCTTCCGGCTTTTCCAATGCCGCCAATAGCAGTTCGCTGTCGGTAGCACGAATCGATGCGGCGGACGGTTTGGAAAGCACGGCCGCGTTGAACGTCGCACCCAGATACCGCGACCACCAAACCTCAAACAGGGCCGCCGCCGACGAATCGGCCGTTTCGAGCAGATTCCAGTCCGTCAATAATTTGGCGGCGGACTGGGCGCGCGCATCGATGGCCTTCAGTGATTTCAACAGCACTTGCAATCGACGCGCGGACACGGACAGGACATCGGTTTGCAGACGCATCGAGTCTTCAAGACTGACCTTGGGCAATCGCGACAGTGTTTCCGCGACGCGGTCGTAGCGCGAATTGGGTGCCCATTCAAAACCCAGTTTGCGTTCGCGGTAAGGGTAAGAGGACGGCAGGTTTTGTTCGTTGGCGGACGCGAACCAGCCTTTCGCCGGGTTGTAGACCGATGGCAGTTTGTCGCCGCGCCAAAAGCCCGCCCACTCATAGCGCCCATCGCCGGGCACCGGCAACAGGCCGTCCCAGTTCGGGCGTATTGGCGCAAGCCCGCCGGTGACCCAGCCGATGTTGCCACTGACGTCGGCGTAGAGCTGGTTTTCGCTGGGCGCACCCCAGTTCGACATGGCGCGCTTGAATTCACCGAAGTTCTTCGCATACATGTAGTCGATGCTGCCGAAGTACGGTGCCATTCCCGGCTGAAACCATCCCGAGCGCACCGCATACGCGCGATTTTTTTCACGATCAATGTACGTCAGCGGCCCGTGGCGGGTAAACACCAGTTCGACCGGCACCGCCGATTGCCCGCGCACCGCAATGGTTTCAGTGACAACGCGCATCTTCTCCCACTTGCCACGATACTTGTACTCGAGTGCATTGGCGGGATTGATTTCGTAGACGTAGAGGTCTTCCTGATCGATGGAAAATATCGTGAGGCCGAAGGCAATGGTGCCGTTGTGGCCAATCGAAATTCCGGGCAGCGCCGGTTCGCCGCCGCCAATTGCGTTCAATCCCGGTGCATTCAAATGCACGATGTAGCGCAGCGATGGCGTCGAAAGACTGCGGTGCGGGTCACTTGCCAAAATGGGTCTGCCGGTCGCCGATTTTGCCGGTGACACGACCCACGCGTTGCTGCCTTCCATGCCTTCCAGATCGCCGGCGCGATCATTCAACGCGACATCCGATGTGGAATCGCGCGC
>JANLQC010000071.1:0-3371 GCA_031367575.1 Betaproteobacteria bacterium
CTGCTGCGGCACCGTTGCCGCCACAGCGCGCAGCAGTTCCGCCCGGTGCTACAGGCGAATCCTCGCCATCGGCTTAGTCTCCCCCTTCCTATCCGGCCGATAAACAATAATCTCCGCCAGCTCCAAGTGCATCCATTCCGCCTTGTTCTTCGATCCATGCACATGCAAGACCAGCAACGTATTTGTTCCACGCGGCGGCATCTCGATCAATTGCCGCATACGCGCGGGACCGACATCGAAGCCTTTGCGCATACCCACCGGGTTGAGATCGTCGGAGATTTCGTACTCCCCAAGCCCCAGCCGGCGCGCGCTGTCACGATTGCGACAAATCTGCGAGGAGCGCAACTGCCCGATGGGGATTTTCAATTCGCGAATTGCAGCGCCCACCGCGCGTGCCTGTTCTTCGCCGACCGGCGCGACGGGCGTCACGGCTTCAGGCACAACTTGCGCGTGTGTGCTGGCAAGGCTCACAGAGAAAGCAACCAGCAAGTGGTTACGCATCGGCACTCTCAAAAAGTTTCCCTCACTCGCAGATAGCTCGCGAATCGCGGCAGGCCACCGTTGATGAGACCACAATAGGGGTAGGTGATGGCGGTACCCACCGGTGGCGGATTTTTCCGGACTGCATCCGTGAAGCCGGTGCCGATGCTGAAACGTCTTCTGTCAAGCGTCTCCATACGCAGCGCGCCGAGCATGCCGGCGAACTTGCCCTTGCCGGGAATGTGCTCGACAACGACGGTTTCCGTATCGTCCAGCGGTTTCAGTTTCAGCAGCACATCGTTGCGACCGGTCACGTACGGCGCATCGGCCATATGCAACATCAATCCTTCGCCGCCAGATTTGATGACCGCATCGAACTTGCGTTTCAGTGCGACATGATCGGCAACGCGATTTTGTCCTGATATGCTCGCCAGTGCTTGTATTTTATAAAACTCACGAATGACGGTTGCCCTTGCCTAAACCCGCGCCACCGCCGAATCAGGATGAGCTGTTCCGCGCCGAAATGGCGGCCGATCAGGTAACGCCGTTGTCCGCGACGCCGCGTGCTGATCTGGCCCGGCCACGCCCGAAGCCTATTCCCGTGAAACGCATGGAAGACGACGCCGCCATCGCCCACGACATGCTTTATGACACGTCGGGTTGGGACGCGGATATTGAAAACGGTGATCTCATCACTTTTCTGCGGCCCGGTCTGCCGTCGGAAATCATGCGGAAATTGCGGCGCGGGCATTGGATCATTCAGGCCTCGCTTGATTTGCACGGCAGCACCAGTGATGGTGCGCGTACCGCGCTCGGGCGCTTTCTGGCTCATGCGCGCCATGCCGGAATTCGATGTGTGAGCATCATTCACGGCAAGGGCCATCGTTCGCCCAACAACACACCGGTGATTCGCAACAAGGTGCGGCTGTCGCTCTCGCGCCGCGACGAAGTGCTGGCGTTTTGCGATGCGCTTCCGGCCGATGGCGGTGCCGGTGCGGTGGTGGTGTTGCTAAAAGCGTCCTGATCGCTTGCTGATTCGGAGGCACGCGGGCTTTCCGCTAAAATTGCGCCTTACCAAACTGCGGTGCCGTTTCTGACTGCGCCTATCGCCTCCGTGCCATCGCGTCTTCCCCGCCCGCTGCTGATTCTGTTTGCGTTGCTTGCGCTGTTCATTTCGCTTGACGGCCTGGGAGATCGCAAGCTCGCCAATCCGGACGAAGGCCGCTATTCCGAAATTTCACGCGAAATGGCACTCTCCGGCGATTTCATTACGCCGCGCTTGAATGGCCTCAAGTATTTTGAAAAGCCGCCGCTGCAATATTGGGCGACCGCCATCGCCTTCAAGCTCTTCGGCGAAAGCGAATTCACCGCGCGGCTCTACACGGCATTGTGCGGGCTCGGCTGCATCCTGTTGATCGCATACACCGGCCGGCGGTTGTATGACGATCAAACCGGCGTACACGCGGCACTGGTGCTGATGTCAGCCCCCTACTTTGCGGCGCTAAATGAAATTGTGACGCTCGACATGGGGTTGACGTTCTGGATGACGCTGACGATGTCGTCATTCCTGATTTCGCAATGTACCGCGACCGAATCGTCGCGCCGCCGCTGGCTTGGAGTGGCGTGGGCCGGCATGGCTTTTGCAATGCTTTCCAAAGGACTGATAGGCATCGTGTTTCCGGCGGCGGCGATGTTTTTGTATTGTCTGGTGCAACGCAATTTTCGATTGATCGCGCAACTCGAATGGGTGCGCGGACTGCTGATTCTTTTCGCCATTGCCACCCCGTGGTTTGTGCTGGTGTCAATCGAGAACCCCGAGTTCCTGCGGTTCTTTTTCATTCATGAACACTTTGAGCGATTCACCACCGACACCCATCGGCGCGTCGCGGCGTGGTGGTATTTCCTGCCGATATTGTTCGCCGGTTTTATGCCCTGGGCCGTCGCGCTGATTCCTGCCATGCTCTCCGGCTGGCGCGCGCCGGCGCTGCTGGCCGGACAGGATAGGATTTTCGCACCGTTAAAATTCATTTTGTTGTTCAGTGGCTTCATCCTGCTGTTCTTCTCTTATTCGGGATCGAAATTGCCCGCCTATATCCTGCCGTTTTTTCCGGTGATGGCGCTGGTTCTGGGCGTTTATTTGCGACGCACAGAGGTGCGCCGGTTGGCGTGGCTGGTGCTGCCGGTGTTTCCGCTTGCGCTATGGGGTGCGTTTGAGGCCTGGCGGGCACCGGCGGCAAAAACACAGCATGCGTTCAGTCGTCCTCTCTATGATGAGATGAGCCTTTGGGTGACAATGGCGGCACTGGTGATTGCCGCATCGGCATTGATCGCTTTTTTTGCGTTGCGAAATCATCGCAAGTGGCTGGGGGTCATCGCGATATCGTTTGGCACGATGGTCGGCATAGAATTGATTGAACGCGGTTACGAAAAAATTTCGCCACTGCAAGCATCGGCCAGTCTTGCGCAGTCAATTCGACCTTACCTCACGCCTGAAACGCGGCTTTATTCCGTTGAAAATTACGAGCAATCACTGCCGTTCTACCTCAAACGCACATTGACGCTGGTAAATTATGTCGATGAGTTTGAACTTGGCGAGACCAGTGAGCCTGAAAAGTGGATCAAGCGTCTGGAGGATTTTCCCGCCGCCTGGAAGGCACCGGGACCCGCCATCGCTATAATTCCCCCTAACCACGCCGACAAAATGAAAACACTCGGTCTGGCGTTTGAAGTCATTCATCAAGACCTGCGCCGCATGGCAATCCGGAAAATTTCCACCCCGTGAATCTCACCAGCTTCTTGTTGATCCTGACCGGCGTCCTGTTGAATGCCGCAGCGCAATTGCTGTTGAAGGCGGGCACAACGCGTGTCGGTCACTTCGAATTCAACATGGA
>JANLQC010000229.1:0-11149 GCA_031367575.1 Betaproteobacteria bacterium
AGTTTTTTTTGTAATTCGTTGAGGGTTTTGTCTGTGGGAGAACCAACATCAAATTTAATAATTCGAGCATCAGCCATATTCTTGCCTCATTAATGGTGAAATAAAAGTGCTTTTATTATACCTAAATTTGCACCGAACATCAATTTTTCCAAAATAATCTTGCCTGCTATTAGTCAACAAAGTGGAAAACACAAGCAGGCAACCGCAACTGGTACCAATCCAGTCCGATTTGTCCATCACGCAGCCTGCAATGGTCGTCGTGAGATTGTTGGGGTCGGTGACGGCAGTGACATTGACGTCGTTGTCATCGCTTAAGTTGGTGTCAACAGTGATCCTCATTGCACAGCATTTGCAGACCTTGGGGGCCAACAATGGCATCGTGGTACCGGAATTTGCAGCCGAACTGGGGTGGTCAGCCAGAAGAATCAATCCGGCGTTGACAATTCTCGCCGATCATGACGCCGCATTGCTTGGCGTTTCCACCGTATATCCATGGCGATTCTATTCACTGGGGTGTACCGGAGAAACTAGACGTTTTCTCAGGTCAGCCACGGGATCATAGGCCAGACATCTCCCCAATCGGCAATATTCAATCGGCGCGAACAGGCTACTTGCCTACGTACGGCAAGGCTGTGCTACCGGCTATCGAAGGCCTTACGCAGAATGACAATCTGGTTCTGAAACTAGCCACTCTCCCGACAAACACAAGAACTGGCGCGGCTCTCCGGCTTAAAGTGTCGCGAAAGCCGCGCCCAATATAGAGTTTGACATTTTTTGCCACCCTCTTGAGATAGAGCATTCTTACCTCATATAGTTGATAGATTCACTCGGGTATCGTATACTTGAGTTGTTTACTCGGGTTTAGAGTGCCGTATTGACCAAGCCAGCTACCCGAATCGACGATCTACGACACAACTCGCAAGCAAACGCATCGAGACCACCGGAAAGACCTTCGCAACGGGACCATGCCATGAGACTGACCACCAAAGGACGATTCGCGGTAACCGCCATGCTGGATGTGGCGTTGAATGGCGGCAACGGCCCGGTCGCGCTGGCGGGCATCAGTGGGCGCCAAAAGATATCGCTGTCCTATCTTGAACAACTGTTCGGAAAATTGCGTCGCAGCCAATTGGTGGAAAGCGTGCGCGGTCCCGGCGGCGGATATCATCTCGCGCGTGCGGCTTCAGACGTCAACGTGGCCGATATCATCATCGCCGTTGAAGAACCGATCGATTCCCGCCAATGCGAAGGCAAGGAAAATTGCGCGGGCGACAAGCGTTGCATGACACACGATTTATGGGAAAACCTCAACACCACCGTGATCACCTATTTGGCCGGCGTGACCCTTGCCGATCTGGTTCTGCAGCAACGTGCCAAACCGGTTCAGGGGGCCACCCGCGTCGTCATGCTTCGCGCACGGCCATCGAAAAAGCAAAATCGCGTCGAATCCACCGCCAGCGCCACCATCAACGCCGTTTAACATTCCACGAACCAACATGAAACAGCCCATCTACCTCGATTATTCCGCCACCACCCCGGTTGACCCGCGCGTGGCGCAAAAAATGATTCCGTATTTGACCGAGCAATACGGCAATCCTGCTTCGCGCAGCCACAGCTATGGCTGGACGGCCGAGGAAGCGGTCGAGGCCGCGCGCGAGGATGTCGCGAAATTGGTCAATTGTGATTCCAAAGAAATCGTCTGGACGTCCGGCGCCACCGAATCAATCAACCTTGCGTTGAAGGGTGCCGCGAATTTCTACAAGACCAAGGGCAAACACATTATCACGGTGAAAACCGAACACAAGGCAACACTCGATACCGTGCGGGAACTTGAACGGCAAGGGTTTGAAGCCACTTATCTTGAAGTGAAAGACGACGGCTTGATCGATCTGGAAACGCTCAAAGCCGCACTGCGTCCGGATACGATTCTGGTGTCGGTCATGTTCGTGAATAATGAAATCGGCGTGATTCAGCCGATCCCGGAAATCGGCGAAATTTGCCGCGCCAAAGGCATTATTTTTCACGTCGACGCCGCACAGGCGACCGGAAAAGTCGAGATCGATTTGCAGACGCTGAAAGTGGATTTGATGAGTTTTTCGGCGCACAAAACCTATGGCCCCAAAGGGGTGGGTGCTTTGTTCGTGCGCCGCAAACCGCGCATCCGTCTGGAAGCGCAAATGCACGGCGGCGGTCATGAGCGCGGCTTTCGTTCCGGCACACTCGCCACGCACCAAATCGCCGGCATGGGTGAAGCGTTTCGCATCGCGCGGCTTGAAATGAAGGTTGAAAACGAACGCATTCGCATGTTGCGTGACCGCTTGCTTGCCGGCGTGAAAGACATGGAAGAAATTTATGTCAACGGCGATCTTGATCACCGCGTCCCGCACAACCTCAACGTGAGCTTCAATTTCGTCGAAGGCGAATCGCTCATCATGGGGATCAAGGAACTCGCGGTGTCGTCGGGGTCAGCATGTACCTCAGCGTCGCTGGAACCGTCCTACGTGTTGCGCGCATTGGGACGCAACGACGAGCTCGCGCACAGTTCGATTCGCTTTACCATCGGCCGATTCACTACCGAAGCCGATATCGATTTTGCGATCAAGCTGCTCAAGGAACGCATCCAGAAGCTGCGCGACATGTCGCCGCTATGGGAAATGTTCAAGGACGGTGTGGATATTTCGAAAGTGCAATGGGCGGCACATTAAGGCCGCGCATTAAAGGCGTAACAAGCAACATGTCACCCGTCACGGTATAAAGTAATTTCAGGAGAATCAAAATGGCTTACTCGGAAAAAGTTATCGATCATTATGAAAATCCCCGCAACGTCGGTTCATTCGGCAAAGACGAAGTGGGTGTGGCCACCGGCATGGTCGGGGCGCCCGCCTGCGGCGACGTGATGAAGCTGCAAATCAAGGTCGGGCCGGACGGCATCATTCAGGATGCCAAATTCAAGACTTACGGCTGCGGCTCGGCGATTGCATCGTCTTCGCTCGTCACCGAATGGGTGAAAGGCAAATCGATCGACGAAGCCGGCACCATCAAGAACACGCAGATCGCTGAAGAACTGGCGCTGCCGCCGGTGAAAATTCATTGCTCGATTCTCGCTGAGGACGCCATCAAGGCGGCCATTGCCGACTATCGTTCAAAGCACAGTGAATCCTTGTTGAAGGCGGCGGCGGAATAAGCATGGCCATTACCCTCACGGATCGCGCCGCGCAGCATGTGCAAAATTACCTCGTCAAACGCGGCAAGGGTGTCGGCGTGCGCTTTGGCGTGCGCACCACCGGTTGTTCGGGCATGGCCTACAAACTGGAGTTTGTGGACGCGGCAAACGATGCCGATCAAACCTTCGAGAGCCACGGCGTCAAAGTGTTTGTGGATCCCAAGAGTCTTGTTTACATCGACGGTACCGAACTTGATTTTGTGCGCGAAGGATTGAACGAAGGATTCAAATTCAACAATCCCCAGGAAAAAGACAAGTGCGGCTGTGGAGAGAGTTTTAACGTCTGAATTCGCGTTTGAACCAATAACTGATTACCACCCTCTTTATCCAAGAGGGACTTTGAAGGGGCGACTGAAACGTCGCCCTTTTTCGCGAATGAACCCCGACTTCACCCAAAATCATTTTGAATTGTTTGCCTTGCCGGTCGCATTTGATCTCGACCTGCCTGCGCTGGAGCGCGCCTACCGGAAACTGCTGCGCGAAGTGCATCCGGACCGGTTTGCCGCCAGCAGCGATGCCGAAAAACGCCTCGCGGCGCAATGGGCCACGCGCGCCAACGAAGGCTATCAAACCTTGAAATCGCCGCTGAAACGCGGGCGATATTTTTTGCGCATCAATGGCATCGATACCGAAGAAGAATCCAATACCGCGATGCCGGTGGACTTTCTGATTCAGCAAATGGAATGGCGCGAAGCGGTGTCGGAGGCTAAAGCGGCCGGCCAGGAAGCGCGGCTGACAGCGTTGGCCGCGCAGCGAATGAAAGAGGAAAAATTATTGTTTACGCATTTGCGGCAGCAGCTTTCGGCCAGCGCAACCTTGATTGATGCGCGATTGACGGTGCGTAAACTGCGCTTCCTCGAAAAGCTCGGCGAGGAAATCGGCGACGCGTTTGAAGCACTTTCCACCTGACAACATTTTTATTTGACCCACCATGGCCCTATTGCAAATTGCCGAACCCGGCGAAGCCACCGCACCCCATCAACACCGCCTGGCGGTCGGTATCGATCTGGGCACCACCAATTCGCTGGTGGCGACCGTCAAGAGCGGCAACGCGGTGGTGCTACCGAACCATGACGGTGATCCACTGATGCCGTCGGTGGTGCGCTACCAAAAAGACGGGCGCGTGGTCGTCGGTCACGCCGCCCAAGCCGCGCAGGCGGAAGATCCGGAAAATACCATCGTCTCGGTCAAGCGCTTTATGGGGCGCGGCATCGCGGACGTTGCCAAATACGGTGCGCTTCCGTATCGATTCATCGATGCGCCGGGCATGGTGAAAATTGACACCGTCGCGGGCATCAAATCGCCGGTCGATGTCTCGGCCGAAATTCTCAGGGTATTGCGCACGCTGGCTGAAGCATCGCTCGCGGATGAACTGGTCGGTGCCGTCATCACGGTTCCCGCGTACTTTGATGATTCACAACGTCAGGCCACCAAGGATGCCGCGCGCCTTGCCGGAATCAACGTGCTGCGATTGTTGAACGAGCCGACGGCGGCGGCGGTTGCCTACGGGCTCGATAACGCCAGCGAAGGCACGTTCGCGGTGTTTGATCTGGGCGGCGGAACCTTTGATATCTCGATTCTGCGACTCACCAAAGGCATTTTTGAAGTGCTTTCCACCAATGGCGATTCCGCACTGGGTGGCGATGATTTCGATCAGGCCATTGGCGCGCATTGGCGCAACGCGCATGGCATTGCGGCGGCGGACCATCGCGACACGCGGCGCCTGCTGATGAAGGCGCGCGAAGTAAAGGAACTGCTCACGACCGAAATGGCGGTGGAGGCCGTTCTGCCGCTTTCGTATGGCCAGGAATTCAGGCTCAAACTTTCGCGGGCAGAGTTTCACGCCATGACGTCCGCACTGGTGCAGCGCACGCTGTTGCCGGTCAGGAAGGCGCTGCGCGATGCCAGGCTTTCGGTGAATGAAATTGACGGTGTGGTGATGGTTGGCGGCGCCACACGCATGCCGCATGTGCAGCAAGCCGTCGCGGAATTTTTTGGCCGGCCGCCTCTCAACAATCTTGATCCCGATAAAGTGGTCGCACTCGGTGCCGCCATTCAGGCGAATGTGCTGGCCGGAAATCGCGCCGCCGATGAACTATTGTTGCTTGATGTCATTCCGCTTTCGCTCGGTCTTGAAACCATGGGTGGCCTTACCGAAAAAGTGATTCCGCGCAATTCAACGATTCCGATTGCCCGCGCGCAGGAATTCACCACCTTCAAGGATGGCCAGACGGCAATGGCGATTCACGTCGTGCAGGGTGAGCGTGAGCTGGTGAAGGATTGCCGATCGCTGGCGCGCTTTGAATTGCGCGGCATACCGCCGATGGTGGCCGGTGCGGCGCGCATTCAGGTCATGTTTCAGGTCGATGCCGACGGCTTGCTGTCGGTGTCGGCGCGCGAAACCGTCAGCGGCGTAGAGACGCGTGTCGAGGTGAAGCCATCGTATGGATTGAGCGATGCCGAAATCGCCGAAATGCTGCAGGCCAGTTTCAGCCATGCCGATGCGGATGTGAAAGCGCGCGCATTGTCCGAGCAGCGCGTCGACGCGGCGCGCATGCTGGAGGCGCTAGGTGCGGCACTGAAAAAAGATGGCGACACATTGCTTGCCGATGATGAGCGTGCCGGAATCGATGCGGCGATGGCGGCACTCTCCAGCGTCGCGCAGGCAGAAGACCATCGCGCAATCAAGGAAGGCATTGCCGCACTCTCAAACGCGACCGCCGATTTTGCGGAGCGGCGCATGGATCGCAGTGTTGCCGACGCATTGCGCGGCCGGAAAATAGAGGATGTAAAAATATCATGACGCGGATTCAGGTATTGGCCAACGAGAATTTGTGCCCGGCAGGAATTGAATTCGACGCGCCGGATGGTGAAACCATTTGTGATGCCTTGCTTCGCAACGGCATTGAAATCGAACACGCCTGCGAAAAATCCTGCGCATGCACCACCTGCCACGTCGTCGTTCGCGAAGGGCTTGCCTCACTCGACGACGCCGAAGAAAAAGAAGAAGACATGCTCGATATGGCTTGGGGGCTGACGCCGCAATCGCGCCTGTCGTGCCAGGCCAAAGTGCGCCATGAAAAACTGGTGATCGAGATCCCCAAATACACCATCAATCACGCGCGCGAGGAACACTGATGAAATGGATTGATAGTCTGGAGATTGCCATTCAGCTCGCCGAGGCGCACCCCGAAATCGATCCCAAAGCGATTCGCTTTACCGATCTGCGCGATTGGGTGATGGCGTTGCCAGAATTCGATGACGAACCCAATCGAAGCGGAGAAAAAATTCTGGAAGCGATCCAGATGGCGTGGATGGATGAGGTTTCCTGAAAGCCAAGGCGATCCGGATTTGCGCCGACATAACCACGCAGCCATTCAACGCATCAGCCATTTCTTTATCTTGCCATAGACTTCCACGGATGCCAGCAAATCCATGTGGTTCATCTCAACGCCCACCCATTGGTGCGTAGCCGGAATCGCCAAGTCCAGCGCCGGATTGGCGTGGTGTCCAAGCGCGCTGGCGATGGGCACCAGTCCGTCACCCAGCAGGCGATCATTCATGTCGCCTTTGCGTTTTCCGGTGGTGGCGGCGATCGCGTAGCACCGTGTTTTTTCCGGCAGCGGTAACACGCGCGCCGCCGCCGCTCTGCGCTTACCCGTCCCACGGTTCTGCCAATCTTCATCGCGCAAATCGCCAAAACGAAGATCAGTGATGCCGGCGCTGCGAATTTTTCCCAGCCGCGCAAACGGTGCGGAATACGGGCTGATGCCGAGCAGGATATCAATCCAATGTCCGCCGCGTTCCAGTGGCGCGCCGTGATGCGGTGTACCGAGAAAGACCAGCGAACGCAGCTTTACCGGCCAGCGCAGTTGAGCGGTCAGGGCGTAGTGATGCGCGCTGCGCGCGAGCAATCCCCCCATGCTGTGCGCGAGGATGGTCAATTCCCCGACAGGCACCGGCCACGCATCAAGCAGCGATTCCAGCGCGGCGGCGAATTCGCGCCCATTGACCGAAATATGTTGCCCGCTGTTGTATCGTAAATAGACCGGCGTGTAACCCAAATCGCGCGCCAATGCGGCACCGTGGTCGTGAAATCCATTGACGGTTTCCCGCGACCATTGCCCATCGTTCATGCACAGCCCATGCACCAGCACCAATAACTTTCCCGATGCATTCGGATACGCGCGGGCAAGGGCCGATTTTTTGATCGCGAGGGTGTTTCCATCGGAACGCCATTGCATCGCAATCGCCAGCGGATTGTTGCTGGCAACAAGGTAATCCCCCAATACGCCGTTTAGCGCGGCAACAATGTTGTCGCGGGCCGGCGTCGATTCGCGTGCATCCAACAGTTTGCTCAGCGGGGCCAGCGCCAACTCGATGCCGCCGCCCACCACGCGAGTGACGCCGCGTACCGTGCGATATACAAGGCCAGTAATGCCCTTGGTGGATCCGGACGGCGATTTTCCCAGCGGTGCCGATACGCTTGAAATGGTGCGGTGCATTGATTCGACCAAGTCCGTGATGCCGACCACGGCGTCGATGACCAGCCTGCCACCGGAACGAAGATCAGACGGATGAAAATGTGATTTTGTCGGCATCAGTGTCACCAGAGAGGTTGTCGCGCGCAAAAAAATACGCGGCGCAGGAATGCATTATTTTGCATTGCCGCGCGCAAAGTGGTGGGGCGCACGAGAAAAAAGTAGGGGCGGTCTTTCAACCGCCCCTGAAGGCGCACTCTCGAATACTTCAGGAGGAGAACCATCATGCCGGGAACCTTTCCAGCGATGAAGCACCCAGGGAGGGAGGGTGATCCAAAAGTATTCAGAGGAAATAACAGCAACAGACATGCCAGAATTTATTTTTCAATCAAAACAACATGTTGATTTGGTCGCATCGAATTGATGACCTTTAATTCGACCGCATTTTGTCGTCGAATCACGACAACAACGGGCGGTATCACGTAAGCGCTTGAATTTACGAAAAAAAAATTGTCTCCAAACGGCGACACCGACTACCCATTTGCGCGCATGACGCGCGAAGTATTGGTGAGATCCATCACGTTTTGTTAGCTTGCCGCCGACTTGAAATGCGCCGCTTCAATATCATGTCGCTGCAAGAGTTTATAGAACTCGGTGCGATTGCGTTTGGCGAGTTTCGCGGCCTGCGAGACATTGCCTTGCGTCAGTTTCAACAGGCGCGTCAGGTAATCGTATTCAAATCGGCGGCGCGCATCTTCAAACGAATCGATGCGCTGCATTTCAATTTGCATCGCCTGCTCCACCACCTTGGTCGAGACAATTTCCCCGCTCGACAGGGCCACCACCTGTTCGGCCACGTTGTACAGCTGGCGAACATTGCCCGGCCACGGTGCGGCGATCAGCATTTCCAGCGCATCGGGCGAAAACGCGCGCACAGTTTTTTCGTAGCGTTCCGACAACCACTTCAGAAAATGCGCGAGCAGCAACGGAATGTCCTCGCGGCGTTCGCGCAGCGCCGGCAACTTGAGCGTCACCACATTCAATCGATAAAACAAATCCTCGCGAAAGCGGCCCATCGCTTTTGCGCCGGCAAGATCCTGGTGGCTCGCGGAAATGATGCGCACATCGACACTGACCGATTTGGTTGAACCCACCGGACGAATTTCGCGCGCCTCCAGTGCGCGCAGCAGTTTCACCTGCAACGCCAATGGCATGTCGCCAATTTCATCGAGCAACAGCGTGCCGGTATCGGCTTCCACAAACAATCCGGAATGATCATTGGTGGCACCGGTGAATGCGCCTTTCTTGTGGCCAAACAATTCGGACTCGAGCAATGCCTCGGGAATGGCGCCGCAATTGATGGCAATAAACGGCCGGTCGGCGCGGCGGCTCGCCTGATGCAGCGCACGCGCCAGCAATTCCTTGCCGGTGCCGCTTTCACCCTGAATCAAAATGCTCGCCTCGCCTTGTGCGACGCGCTCCGTGCGCCGCAACAAATCTTCCATCAGCGGGCTCTTGGTGATGATATCCGCGCGCCACGATTGATCGTTCGGTACGCCGGGTGTCGCGTTGCCATGCAGCGACAACGCCCGCTGTACCTGCGCGAGCAATTCGTTCGCGTCGTAGGGCTTGGTGAGATAGCCAAACACGCCTTGCCGCGTTGCCGCGACGGCGTCAGGAATGGTGCCGTGCGCGGTGAGGATAATGACCGGCAGGCCGGCGTGGCGGCGCTCAATTTCATGAAACAGCGCCATTCCATCGAGCCCCGCCATCCGCAAATCGGTCACCACCAGATCGGGCCGCTCGGCCGCCACCATCGACAGCGCCTGCTCGCCATTGCTCGCCGTCGCCACCCGGTAGCCGCTGGACTTCAGGCGTATCGCAAGCAATTTGAGAATGTCGGCGTCGTCATCCACCAACAATAGACTGCCGTTGCAAAGTGGCGCGGCGCTGTTTGGGGAATCAATCGAATCGTTCATGCGACATGCCCGAGCAATTGTTCCGTTTCCGATGGGGGCGCGGCTTGCACAATTACGGGTGTTGCCGGGATGGCTTCAACTTGCGTCGGTGCAATTGTGCAAGCCGACAACAAGGCACCCTTCAGGATGATAAGAATTGAACGGATGACAAAAATGGAATTTGAAATTGTCAATTTAGTGTCAATCAGCTCGTGGTGACTTGGGCAGGATGACGCGGAAATGCGCGCCCGCCGCCGGCAGCACCGTCACCACGCCATGATGCATCTCCACATACTCGCGGACGATGGCAAGACCGAGGCCGGTGCCTTTGGTACCTGATGCAGCGGCCGATTTGCCCCGATAGAACGCCTCAAAAATCCGTTCGCGGTCATCCTCGGCAATACCCGGACCGCAATCGATCACGTCAATCACGGCGGCCTCCCTGTGCTTGCCGAGCCGCAGTGTAATGGTGCCACCCATGGGCGAATATTTGATCGCATTCGAGAGCAGATTGTCGATCACCACGCGAAGTTTTTCCGCGTCGCCCTGATACGATGCCTTTTCACATTCGCGTGTCACCGTCAGTCCCTTGGCGACAATCGCGATCTTTTGCGTCTCGACCGCCGCATCGATCAATTCCTTCAATTGCAGCGGCCGGGTTTCAAACGCGGTTCTGCGATCCAGCCGATCCGCCGATTGCGTTTGCGAGTAGGTCAGCAAATCCTGAATCAGCTTCTCCAGCGTCGCCGAATTGTGTTTCAGGATGCGGGCAATTTCGCGCTGTTCATCATTGAGCTTGCCGGCCACCTCCTCGCCCAGCAAATCGGAACCCTCACGCAGCGCCGTCAACGGTGTTTTCAGTTCGTGCGACACATGCTGGAAAAACCGTGTTTTTTGATCTTCCAGCGAAATCAGTCTTTGGCGCAGCCAATCGAGCTGATCGCCCAGCTTTTCGATATCGCGCGGGCCGCTGACATGAATGCGCTTGGCGAGCTTGCCTTCACCAAGCCGGTTGATGGCCGCATCCAGATCGCGAATCGGCCGCGCCAGCAAATAAGTAAAGCCCGCCACCAGAAGTAATGCAGACGGGATCATCGCCAATAATTGCCAGAACACCTGACTGCGCGATTTGGCGGCCGAGGTGCGCAACGCGGCCACTTCCTGATCGATCAACACGCTTGATAATGCGTTTAGTGATTGGGTACCGGCCGCCAATTCAGAAAAATCGCGCTCGAGCGATTTAGCCAGTTCCGGCGTGGGACGTTTGCTGGTGATCGCATCGAAAATGCCACTCTCGCGCGCCCGGATCGATTCCGCCGCCGCGCGCAAATCCGCGGTGAGCGGCAACGCCATGAATTCAACGGCGAGCCGTAAAAACATTTCGCGCGACTGCTTGTAGGTTTCGATCTGATCGCGGTCGCCCGACACCGCATAGAAGCGGCCCGAGCGCTCCATCGCCAGACTGAGGCTTGCGAGTTGCCGCGAGT
>JANLQC010000140.1:0-1787 GCA_031367575.1 Betaproteobacteria bacterium
CACGCTTCCCTTGCAGCGGCTTCAACCTGATTCCAGGTGGAATGCGCAGCGATTCCAACTTCGTCGCGGCATGAATCATTTGCAACTTGCGCAACGCTATAGTCTAGACCTCAACCGAAAAGCCTTTTACCTGCTGGCCAATCCAACTGCGCAAAAACACGCGCCGTGCATCTGCATTCTTCGCCGCATCAATTCAATCGTAACAACAATGATTGCCGATTTGAAATTCGGGGCATTCACGCGTGCCAACCTAACGGCTACTCAAGTTCCCGTATCGTTACCAACGGCGGTGCCGTCACCGCTTTGCGGGTACCCACCAAACCTGCTACCGAAATGCCCAGCCCGCCGCCCAGGATGCCGATCACCGGAATCCAATAATTGATACTGTAGGGAATCGACAATACCTTTTCCGCCAGCAGAGTCGCGAGCGCAATGGCACCGCCGCTGGCGATGAGCCCTGACAGCAATCCAATGGCTAAAAATTCGGCAAGCTGGACAATCATCAATTGACGGCGGCTGGCACCAAGCGTGCGCATGATGGCGGCATCGAAAACGCGGTCATCCTGAGTGGTGGCGATGGCCGCATATAACACCACCAAGCCGGCGGCGAGCGTAAACAAGAATACAAACGATACGGCGTCCGCCACTTGATTGGTGATAGTGCGCACCTGGCTCATGATCGCCGAAAGGTCGATCACCGACAAGTTTGGAAACTGGCGGATCAAGCCATTGACGATTGGTTCGTTGCCCGGCTTCAAATGAAAGCTGGTGATGTAGCTCGCCGGATAATTTTCCAGTACACCGGGGCTTGCCAGCACAAAGAAATTGGCCTTGAATGAATCCCATTCGACCTTGCGAAGGCTGGTCACGGGTGCTGCGAAAAGCGCTCCGCCGACATCGTAAGTGAGCGTATCGCCCAGCTTGATGCCAAGCGTTTTGGCGATGCCCTCTTCGACTGAAAATTGTTTCTCAGCCGTGTCGGCGGGCCAGAATTTGCCGGCAACAATCCGGTTATCGGGTTGCAGCAACGTCGCCCAGGAAAGGTTGAATTCGCGCTCACTGGCACGTTTGGCACGTTCGTCCTTGAATGCACCGGGCACAATGGGCTTTCCGTTCATCGCGGTCAACCGCCCTTTAACCATCGGATAAAGATCCGGTGTCGTGAGCTGGTGTTGGGCAAAATAGGCCTTTACCTCGGCAAGCTGGTCGCTTTGAATGTTGATGACAAACCGGTTAGGCATATCTTCCTTGAGCGTGCCCTGCCACCGCGTGATCATGTCGGTGCGCACCAGTGTCAGCAGCAGCATCGCCATGATGCCCAGACCGAGTGCCATGATCTGAACCAGGCTGCCGCCCGAGCGACGCTGCATGTTGGCCAGGCCATAGCGCCACGAGCCGCTCGCCGCGCCACGTAGCCCACCGGCAAAGCGAATCAACATCCATCCCGCCAGTGCTGCGACCCCTAACGCGCCGATAAAGCCGCCAATGGCGATGGCACCAAGTTTGATATCGCCGGCGCGCCAAATGATGAGGCCGGCCAGTGTTGCAAAACCGAGCGTATAGGCAAATGCTGCGCTGGCTTCAAACGGATCCATATCGCGCCGAAGCACTCTTAGCGTCGAGACTTTGCGCAATGCCAGCAACGGCGGCAGCGTAAACCCCAGCAATAGCACCAAGCCAATTGCGGTGGCTTGCAACGCGGGAACAATGGTTGGCAGCGGCAACGCGACGGTCAGAAAATTTGTGAGCATGCCCGCCAGCACACTTTGCGCCGCAAAACCGGCCAG
>JANLQC010000146.1:0-8165 GCA_031367575.1 Betaproteobacteria bacterium
AAGGGCGCTAAAGCCTACGGCGACGCAGTGGCCGACGCGAATTCGGCAGAGGGGAAAATCGCCGCACGCTTCAGAGAATGCGCAACCAACGTCGCACGCCGCAGCTATAGAGCCCGATAGCGAACTTGTACTTTGACTAAACTCAATCACTGGCGCGCATTGCAGAACATAAATGCCTGAAACGCCGCGCCAGTGCTAGAGGTAATAGAGGTATCACGTAGGTTGGGCTAGATTTACCAGCCCAACATCCAACTATTGACAGAGTTGGGCTGATGAAGCGAGCCCAACCTTGTGCTACTGTCATTTCGAACCCGGCTTTATCGGGTGAGAAATCTGCTATTGAAGACGTAAAGAAAAAGCAGATTTCTCCCGACGGTCGAAATGACAATTTGATGGAGCCGGGATTGACGAGTCATCAACGGGTGAAAAATTCAACAGGAGAAAAAATGAATCAAAAGGCCGAATACAAAAAACGACTGGACGGAAAAATCGCCATCATTACCGGCGCAACCGGCGGGATCGGCGAAGCGACCGCGAAATTGTTTCTGCAAGAAGGTGCGAACGTCATGCTAGTCGCGCGTTCCGCAGAAAAACTCAAGGAGACCCGGGAGCGCCTTGCAGTTGATAAAGGACTGGCTGACTTCGTCGCCGATGCCACGGATGAAGCCGCGACGGCCGCAGCAGTCGCGGCGACGGTAAAGAAATTTGGCGGCGTGGATATCCTGCTGGCCAACGCCGGCATGGAAGGGGCGATCAAGCCGATTGAGGCGCAGAGCATGGCGGAATTCGAACAGGTGCTGCGTACCAACGTCATCGGTGTTTGGCTGTCGATGAAATACTGTGTCGAGCCGATGAAAGTTCGCGGCGGCGGCTCGATGATTGCGCTTTCATCGATCGCGGGTGTGAAGGGTTCTGCCGGCCTCGCGCCGTACGTCGCCAGCAAGCACGCGGTTTATGGACTGGTCAAATCGGTGGCGCTGGAATTGGGCGCAGCGAAAATTCGCGTCAATGCGATCGGGCCCGGGCCGATCGACAACCGGATGATCCGCTCAATCGAAACGCAACTCTCGCCTGACAATCCCGACGCCGTGCGTGACTTCCTCATCACCAAAATCGCACTTCAACGCTACGGCACCAGCGAAGAAGTCGCGCAACTCGCGTTGTTTCTGGCGAGCGACGAGGCTTCGTACTGTACCGGGGGAATTCACATGATCGATGGCGGGTTTACGGCGGCGTAACAACCGTCCGGATAGCATAGAAACCTGGCGCGGATTTTCAGCCATTATTGGCTTGAAACCCGCGCCAGTGGCAGGGAGTCTCAGATCAAGTTCATTCCACTCACATATGGAGCTGTCATGCTGAAACCAACTGCATCAACCGAAGAAAATCATCCGCATATTCATGTTCGCTCTTCCAAATCCTTAACGCAGCAAACCCAAGGCATCACCCGCCGCAGCATGCTGACTGCGTCGGCGGCGCTTACCGGCGCAGCAATGACGGGGGTGATGTCTGCTGCTTTCGCGCAGAAAGCGAATCTCCGACCGACGAGCGAGCAAGTGATGGGGCCGTTTTACCCCATGACGCTCCCAGCCGATCAGGATGCCGATCTCACCGTCATCGCTGGCAAGAGCGGACGTGCGCTGGGGCAGATCGTTTACGTCAGTGGCCGCGTAACCAATGTCCGTGGCGAGCCAGTTGCGAATGCGGAACTGGAAATTTGGCAAGCCAATTCTGTCGGTCGCTACAGCCATCCCGGCGATCAGGGATCCCCGCCGCTCGATCCCAATTTCGAGGGCTACGCAAAAATTCGTACCGGTGCCGATGGCAACTACAGTTTCAAGACCGTGAAGCCTGCCGCCTACCCTGCGGGTGAGGGATGGATGCGACCACCGCACATCCATTTCGACATCAAGGGGCGCGCCCGTCGGCTCGTGACGCAGATGTATTTCGCCGGTGAAGCGCTGAACGAAAAGGACAAGCTGTTTACCAGCGCCAGCGTAGAGGGCAGAAAATCACTGCTCGCCCGCTACGATGCGCCGTCGGGCAAGCAGGAACGCGACGCGCTGGTGGCGCTTTGGGATGTGGTTTTAAGTTTTGGTTGATAGCGACAATTATCCATAAAGGTACTTCTGAAAAACATGTCGCCCGAGCGCAGGCCGGGACGACAGCATCTCAAGTTTCAAAAAGCACCGAAATATGTAGATCGCCATTTGGCGCAGTGTTTCAGGCGTTTTGTCCCTGAGAGCCGCGCCAATGCTTGTATTTACCGCACACAGCAAGATACGCATCGCATTCTGCGAAGCAATTGCAAGTAGACTGGATGCGCCAAGACCCTCAATTTCTCACAGAGAAAAAAATGAAATGGCCCGCAATCGAACAACTGTCGGCAATGGCGCCGCTGCCGGACGGCTACCGCTACGAATGGCTCAAGCGCGCGGACATTCTCACGCTCATTGCCTGCATCGAGCGCTGGCATCCGGACATCGCCGTGGGTGGGGGAAGTTGCTATTTGCGTGAAGAGTTCTACCGCGACCATGTGTTCCTTGATGGCGAGGCCGAAAAGAATATTCTCGTGGGTCTGTTCAAGCGTGGTGACGAATTTGCGGGCATGTGGTCGTGGGAGCAGGAGCCCGACGCGCTTTCGCTCTATGGCCGGCTGATCATCGTCGCGCCGGAACACCGCAGCGCGAAACTGGCTTCAAAGGTGATGCCGCTTGCCGAGTTGGCGGGGCGGGCGATGGGCGCGGAATTCTTTTTTGCGCTGGCCACGTTGAAGATTCCGCATATGCAGCACGCGCTCGAAAGCGCCGGCTGGCAGTTGATCGGCTTTACCTCGGGTTACGACCGCGAGGAAGTCGCGCCGGGTGTCGTCAAGCGCGTGTTCGAAGGCGTCTATACCAAGGTGCTGGTACAAGACGAAGAATTGGTTCGTCCCGATCCGAATAACCTGACGCCGCGGGCTCGGGCACTGTTCGATGTGTTGTTTCCCGAGTCGGCAACCTCGCCGGAAGTCGCGGAGGGCAGGCAATGAGATGGCCGACAAACGACGAACTGCGGGCGCTGGTGCCGTTGCCGGAGGGCTATCGGTTTGAACGGCTCGAGCACGCGCATATCGCGCCACTGATCGCAAACATCAAGGTGTGGCATCCGGATATTTCGGTCGGCGTCAACAGTGGCTACCTGCGCGAAGACTACTATCTCAAGCGCGTCAATTTCGAGGGCGAGTCGGAGCGGGACATCATGGTCGTCCCGATCACATTCAAGGACGAGTTAATTGGCGTTTGGTCGTTCGAGCGGGAAATGGATTCGCTGGCCATCTATGGCCGCACCATCATTATCGCGCCGGCCCATCGCGGCGCGCATCTGGCGCTGTTCATCCTGAAGGGAACGGAGTTCATCGGGCGCGCCATGGGTGCCGCGTTCATGTACGCCATGGCGACGCTGAAGATCCCGCATGCGCAGCGCGCACTTGAAAATGCCGGCTACCGGTTAGTGGGCTTTTTCCCCGGCTATGACCGCGAGCAAGTCGCACCCGGCGTGGTGAAGCGCGTATATCAGGCCGTCTACGCAAAGTTGCTGGTAGCCGAAGACGAAGTGCTCAGACCGGATCCGAAGAACCTGACGCCAACGGCCAGAGCACTATTTGAATTGTTGTTTCCGAGCGAGGCGACGGCGCTTTTGCAACCCGTCATGGAAAATGGAAAATGAAATCGCCCGGCATCGCGAATTTCTTTTTGTGGGAGTTCGCCGTGGTCTGTCCGGGGACCGCGTGAATTGATTTGCGAAGGATGGCGATGAAGCAGGCCGCTAAATATTTTTGCACCTTCCCTTAAACATGCGCGATTCAAGCCGCCATCGGTTCGACCAACGCATCAATTTTGGTGGCGATTTCTTTGCGAGCCGTCCAGCCGCCGGTGCTTGTCAAACGCGCGTTGCGCAATGCTGGGCGGCAAGCCTTTCACAACAAGTCCGCTGAATAGTGCTGCCGTGGTTTTGTTTTTGAAGCTCAGGATCACGAATTGAAAGTATTACGCGATGCGTACCACGTCAAATAAAAAAGACAGCGCACGTGCGCGCTTCCATGACGCATAAACTCTGCTGCGATGGCCATGGCGCGGATGCCGAGTTTGGCGAATGCGCGGGCGATGGGCAGTATCATGCCGTTGACGCCGGCTTTTGATGCGGCGTAGGCGGACTGGCCGATCCCGAAACCTACTGCTTTGAACGCGGAGCCAACACGCCACGCAACGGAAGACCGGGAAAACAGGACGGGAACGCCCATCACGCAACGAACACAGGTGAAGGCAAACAGCACGAGAAAAATATTTTGCGGGCGTGGTTTCATTGCAAAATACACAACTGAACTGCCATGTTACGATGTAAACACAATCAACTTTGAAGCCAGTCGAGCGGCTATCCAAGCGACGGGAACGATATGAAAAGGGATGCAGGAATTCAGCGATTCATCAGGGCGGTCGGGGTCGCATGCGCATGCTTTCCATTGCTGGCTGAAGCATCGCCAGCGGACGATATGAAATCGCTTCTGGAACAAGGCAAGCCGCAGGAAGCGTACCAGCAGGGTTTGCGTTTTGAGAACCTGCTTGGCAATCCGCGGTTTGATTTCTTTTTCGGCGTAGCCGCAATAAATGGTGGCCAGCCGTCGACTGGCGTGCTGGCGCTGGAACGCTATTTACTGAATTTTCCCGACAATGACAATGCACGGATTGAATTGGCGCGCGGATATTTTTTAATCGGCGACGACGCACGTTCCCGCGAAGAATTTGAAGCAATGCTGCTAAGCAAGCCGTCCGCGGATGTCGCAAAAGTCGTTACCGAATATCTGGATGCCATCAAGGCGCGCGCATCAAAATATTCGACCGTTGCGTCTTTTTACCTCGAGCTTGGCGGCGGGCATGACAGCAACCCGGTGTCCGGTGTTGCGGATTCTGTTATCAGCCTGCCAGTATTCGGCACCGTGACCCTGGCGGATAGTGCACTTGCGAAACCGGATCGATTTAACAGCGTCAGTTTGGGCGGACAGGTTTCAACGCCCTTGTACAAAAACCTGAGCGCATTTGGCGGCGGCGCGGTTGATATCAAAAGATTCCGGGACACCGATGCATTTAACGAAAACGACTATGCGCTGTCCACCGGGCTCAATCTCACGTCGGGCGCAAGCGTCTACCGCTTTACGCTGGGCGGATCGTCGCAATTATTGAACAATAGCCGCTATCGAAATACCCGCAGCGTCAATGGTGACTGGGGATATCAACTCAGTGCCGACAGCTTATTGACCGGCGGCCTTCAAGCGGCGAGGTTTGATTACGCAGCTGCCAACGTGATTCGCGACGCCGATTATTATTCGCTGACGGTGGGTTACCGTCGGCAATTCGCGTCGTGGTGGCGGCCCGGTTTCGATTTATCGCTGTCGGGTGCACGCGAGTCAAACAAGTATTCCGACCATCAGGAACTCTCGCGTGACTTGTATGGCGTGCGTGCCGCGATGAATGCTTCACCATTCAAAGCATTGTCGCTCAACGCAGGCGTTGCCTTTCTAAGAAGCGACTATCGCGCACCGGATCCCCTGTTGCAGACAACCAGAAGTGACGATTATCTTGCATATGACATTTCCGCAATGTATCTGGTCACAAAGGCATGGAGCGTACGGACGGAATATCTGGATTCGCGCAACCGCTCCAACCTCGCTATCTACACATACAAGCGCCGCACGGCGCAGGTGAAAGTCCGCTATGACTACAAGTGATTGCATTTCCGTCAACACGAAATCACAACTTTCTCTTTGGAGTTGCTCATGAGATCGCGAATCTTCCTGGCAGGCGTACTATGCCTCGCCAGCATTCAAGTCGCACTTGCCGAATCGGTCGGGCGGGTTCTGGTCGCGGTGGGCGAAGTCAGTGCGGAACGTGGCGGGCGACGCGTGATTCTGGATACCGGCTCGACCGTTGAAACCGGCGATGTCATTCAACTGGGCGAATTCAGCAACGCGCAAATCCGCTTTTCAGACCAGGCAATCGTTTCGTTACGACAAAAAAGCATTTTCCGTATCGATGAATATCATTTTTCGGATCGGGAGGGAGCCGCCTCGACCGCCTTTTTCAGTCTGCTGCGCGGCGGGATGCGAACCATTACTGGCTTGATCGGCAAGTCGCAACGCGAAAACTATCGGGTCAGAACGCCGATCGCCACCGTCGGGATTCGCGGCACCCATTACAATCTGGTGGTATGTCAGCAGGATTGTTTCGAGTCGGACGGATCGTTGGCAGCGGACGGCAATTACGGAGGTGTACTTGAGGGTCGCTTGGCCATCGCCAACAAGGTCGGGGAACGCGAATTTGGCGTGGACGAATATTTCTACGTTGCCGATGCCAATACCATTCCGCAAACGCTGCGTGGCCGACCGGGGTTCCTGCGGGACCGGCTGGAGGCGCGGCGCCGACGTGAAGACCAGCGCGAAGCCTTGGCTCGCGCCAGTGGGGGTGCGGATGATACGCGGCAGTCCAAAGCGGCGGTGGCACTGGTGGTGGCATCTGCTGCGCGCATCAACACTGCGGCACTGAACACGCTCAATTCGGGACTTGCCAAAGCCGGCGCCACGATCTCGGTCACCGAATTGCGAGACGAATTCGGCAACGTCAGCATTCTGGGTGCAGGGCTGGGTGTCGGCGTTGCAACGGCTTCGGATACATTCGAACGGGCACTCTCCGACGGTGGCAAAGATACGATTATCGTCATCGATGGCGCTAAAGGCATACTCGAAAAATTCAGCCTCAAGAGCGGCGAAATTGCAGGAAGCCGCGGCACCGCGTCGGTCATCGAAGGTGGCCAGACAATCGGTGACGGCGCGGTCGTATGGGGGCGGTGGACGCCCGATGCATTCGTCCAGCTAAATGGCCAAATATCGAATCCGGCCACAGGCGTGCATTTTATTTACGGGAACCTTACGCCGGTGTCAGTGTTTGCGCGCCCGGTGGCACTGATTGGCGTGGGTGCCAGCAACTATGACTACGTCGGCGGCACCCGTCCTACCGACGGACAAGGCAATGTCGGCCAGTTCATCAATGGCGTGTTGGGTGTTGATTTTGTCGCACGCACCATTGGCGGTGCGATCTCATACAGGGTCGGTGGCATTTCATATGCGCTGCCTATCGCTGATGGGACGCCAATTTCGTCCCGTTCCGGCGAATTTGGTTTCTCCATCACGGCGCGCAATGCCGGAACATGGGTAGTCACAGGCACCGGCCAAACCGGCTCAATCGATACCTACAGCGTTAGCGGTTTGTTCCTCGGCAGCCGCGCGCAGGGCTTGGGCCTGACATTTGCAACGATCGATCAGCGCATCGGCCAATCAGCAGGCGCAGCGGCGTTCAAGTGCCGTCTGTGTAAGGGAGGATAGATTTACTCATTTGGCTGGAGCGAGCGTTTGGCGAGCATTGGCTCGGCCTGAAGTTACTGCCGCTGTTGCGAGCAAACTCTTTGGTGCCTTGCGCGACCAGGCCTCGGCCAACAGTTTGTTGACTACGCGCGGATTCGCATCGGCAAGGGTTATGCGCAAGCCCACAACACGCACGCCCCAGTGGAGCTTTTCGACAAACGCGGGCTCAACAGCAAGTGCGATTTCCCGTTCTTGTTCCGCCACAAAAACATGCAAATGCTCGCCTTCCGGCGGAACGGTCGCAAATATTTTGCCACGCACGCGAAACGATGAATAATTGAAGTGCGGCGCTTCGGTGACATCGGCAAGCGACAATGCAAAGCGGCGGACTTGGGTAAGTGTCATAAGGGTCAACCGGACGACATGCAGGAAATGAACACCGCGTGCGAGCGCCATGAGAGAAACGGGAATTTCCATCATAGCGTACAAATCGAAAGGCGTGATGCCGCAATCAAGCACTGAAAATCGCATAAACTTCGCGTCATGAACGTCAACGGCAAAGCCTACCGCAGCATCTGGAGGATTGAGCCCGAATAAATGGGGTCAGTGTCGAATGGCACTTACATTAGCTGTCTCCCCGGCGTCCCTCAAGCGACTTCCTTCGGTCGCAGCCGGAGCCCAATTGTTTTCGCATCGCCGCTGGATATGCTACTTGTAAGCAATCTTCAGCGTCGTCGCGACAGCCAGCAATCGTTTGTCTCGCGTGTAAAGT
>JANLQC010000152.1:0-1516 GCA_031367575.1 Betaproteobacteria bacterium
CGGCCGATGCGTTGGCGTGTGCGATTTGTCAGGCGCATGGTGGATTGCTCGGCGGGATGAGTACGCGTGGCTATCGGGTAAAGGGTGGGAGGCTGGTGAAATGATCGGTCGAATTTCCGGAATCCTTCTCGAAAAAAATCCGCCGCAAGTCGTCGTCGATGTGGCGGGGGTCGGCTACGAAATCGATGTGCCGATGAGTACTTTTTACAATCTGCCCAAGCTGCAGGAAAGAGTTGTTTTGTTTACCCATCTGGTGGTGCGTGAAGACGCGCATCTGCTCTACGGTTTTGCCACCGAGAGTGAACGCGCAACCTTCCGGCAATTGCTCAAGGTCAGCGGCGTCGGACCGAAAGTCGCGCTGGCGGTGCTCTCCGGCATGAGTGTCAACGATCTGGCCGAAGTGGTGATGGCGCAGGAGAGCGGGCGGCTCACCAAAGTTCCCGGCATCGGCAAAAAAACTGCCGAGCGTTTGCTGCTGGAATTGAAAGACCGCCTGAAAGTGGATGTGCGGATTTCGGTCGGCGGCGAGGTGTCCGCGATTTCATCGGCGAGCGATATTCTGAATGCGCTCATCGCGCTTGGCTACAACGACAAAGAGGCACTCTACGCGATCAAACAATTGCCGAAGGAGGTGTCGGTGTCGGACGGCATTCGTCAGGCATTGAAGCTCTTGTCGAAATCATGATTGATTGTGCGCCGTCGCGTCGGAATAACGCCATCCCCTCATCCCCTCATCCTCCCATCCTCCCAGCCTCCCATCCCTCGCGTAAAATCAATCCATGATTGAGGAAGACCGTCTCATTTCCGGCACCAAGGCCTCCCCGCAGGAAGAAGCGCTGGAGCGCGCACTGCGCCCGAAGCTGCTCAACGAGTATGTCGGTCAGGAGAAAATCCGTGGCCAGTTGTCGATATTCATTCAGGCCGCGCGCGCGCGCAAAGAGCCGCTTGATCACACGCTGTTGTTCGGCCCGCCGGGATTGGGTAAAACCACACTCGCGCACATCATCGCGCGCGAGATGGGTGTGAACCTGAAACACACCTCCGGCCCGGTGCTGGAGCGGGCCGGTGATCTCGCCGCAATGCTGACGAACCTCGAAACCAACGACGTGTTGTTCATCGATGAAATTCATCGCTTGAGTCCGGTCGTTGAAGAAATACTTTATCCCGCGCTGGAGGATTACCAGATCGACATCATGATCGGCGAAGGTCCGGCGGCGCGTTCGGTGAAGCTCGATTTGCCGCCATTCACGCTGGTCGGTGCCACCACTCGCGCGGGCATGCTGACCAACCCGTTGCGCGACCGTTTCGGCATTGTCGCGCGGCTGGAATTCTATTCGCCGGAAGAATTGAAACTGATCGTCGCGCGTTCGGCGCAATTGTTGAAAGTGCGGGTCGATGATCATGGTGCTCAGGAGATCGCGCTGCGATCGCGCGGCACGCCGCGCATTGCCAATCGGCTGTTGCGGCGGGTGCGCGATTTTGCCGAAGTCAAAGGTGATGGCCATGTCGACAAAAC
>JANLQC010000171.1:0-9274 GCA_031367575.1 Betaproteobacteria bacterium
CCCCAGACGGTCCAGATTGTCGGCGACGCGTGCGAGGCGGCGTTTGTCGCTGTCGAGTGCGGTGAGTTCAACATCGAACAATTCGAGCAAGTGTCCAGCCTTGCCCCCGGGTGCGGCACACGCATCCAGCACCCGCATGCCGTTGGCGGGTGCCAGCAAACGGGCGGCGTGTTGCGCGCCTTCGTCCTGAACGCATACCCATCCCTCCTTGAATCCGGGCAAATCTTGTACCGGCACCGGTTTTTCCAGCAACACCGCATCGCCGCTGCCGGCGCGCGCGGACATACCCTTTTCAGCCAGCCGCTGCAGATACGCCGCCACCGTGGTTCGGCGCGAATTCACCCTGAGCCACATCGGCGGTCGCGCCCGCGCGGAAAGGAGGATCTGCTGCCATGCTGCGGGGTGCTGTTTTTTTGTCGCCTCGATCCACCATGTCGGGAAATCGTATTGGGCGGTTTCAAGCGTGATCTGCGCGCGCAGGAATTTTTCCGGCGCGCGCAGGTAATTGCGCAAAACCGCGTTGACCAACGGCTTGGCGCGTGCCAAACCCATGCGTTCGGCGGCCGAGACCGCGTGATCGACGATCGCGTGGGCCGCCGCCTTGGAAAACTGCAACTGCGAGAGCGCAATCAACAGCAAATGCCGAACCGGCGCATCGCTGAGCGGCTGCGTGAGCAGCATGTCCAACTGCGCAGACAGCAATCCGTAGTGGCGCAGGGTATCAAATGAAATCGAATGCACGGCGGCACGTTCGTTGGCGGTAAGCGCGCGAAAGCGCGCTTGCGCGGCTTCCAGCACACGGTCAAGATTTTTCCCCGTCAGCACCTGACCGACAACCTCCGCCGCGGCCGCCTGCACGGCGATCATTCCACCACTTGTCTGCGGCGCGGTGCCGGGATTTTTGTCTGCGGTCACGATAGCGTTACTCCCACCGGGATCGTGTTCGCGCGCAGGAATTCGCCGATGGCGACGCGCTTACCACCGGGTTTTTGCACCGTGACCCATTGAAGCTGGTGTTGTCCGCATTGCACTGCAAGCATTTTCTTATCGGCGCGGACCACGGTTCCCGGCGCCACACCCGGCGCGTCATCTTCAATGACACCGGCACGCCAAATCTTGACGCGTTCGCTGCCAACGCGAGTTTCGCAGCCGGGAAACGGATCAAACGCACGAATGCGCCGTTCAATTTCCGCCGCGGGCAAACGCCAATCGATGGGTGCTTCCGCTTTGTCGATTTTGTTCGCGTAGGTGACGCCCTCGGTGGCTTGCGGTGTTGCCGACAATTGCCGCAAGTCGGCAAGTGCGTCGACAATGGCGGTCGCACCCAGTTCGGCAAGTTTTCCGAACAATGTCGCGGCTGAATCGTCCGGCGCAATCGCGACGCGATGTTCCTGCAACACCCGCCCGGTATCCAGTCCCGCATCCATTTGCATGATGGCGATGCCCGATTCTGTATCGCCGGCTTCAATGGCGCGTTGCACCGGGGCCGCTCCACGCCAGCGCGGCAAGAGTGAACCGTGAATGTTGAGGCAACCGTATCTGGGTATGTCGAGTATGGCTTGGGGAAGCAGTCGCCCATAAGCCGCAACCACCATCACATCGGCATAAGCCTTGCGCAACACTTCTTGTACCACCGTGTCTTTGAGTGAAAGCGGTTTTTCCAGCCTCAATTTGAGGCGCTCGGCGGTCTCGGCAACGGCGCTCGACGCAGACTTCTGTCCCCGTCCGGCGGGGCGATCCGGCTGTGTAAGCACCAACACAATATCATGACCTGCCGCCGCCAGTGCGGATAGCGCGACGGCGGCAAAATGAGGGGTGCCTGCGAAAATTACCTTCATGTGCATGTGAATTGGCCGCGACCATTGTGACTGACGTTTGCAAACAAAAACGCCGGCCCGAAGCCGGCGTTTACGGTCTTGGTCAGCGCTCTGTCACGCACGCGCCGCCACACGGTGCCGCGGGGTGGCAAGTTCGGCCTCGCGTTCAAGTTCGCGCTGGCGTTTCACCAGCTTGTTCTTGATGCGGTTGGACTTCAGCGGCGACAGGTATTCGACGAAAACTTTACCGTCCAAATGATCGACTTCATGCTGAATGCACACTGCCAGCATGCCGGAGGCGTTGATCGTGAAGCGCTGGCCGTCCCGGTCAAGGGCAGTCACCATCACCGTTTCTGCCCGCTCGACTTTGTCGTAAAAACCGGGCACCGAAAGGCAACCTTCTTCATTGACGGCGGCACCTTCCTTTTTGATGATTTCGGGATTGATGAACACGCGGAGCTGGTTTTTCTCCTCCGAGACATCAATCACCATCAAACGCAGAAACTGGCTGACCTGGGTCGCGGCAAGGCCGACACCAGGCGCGGCATACATGGTTTCAGCCATATCATCGACCAACTTTTTGATTTTGTTGTCGATTGCCTTGACGGGCTCAGCCACGCGGGCGAGCAGGGGATCGGGGTAGGTCAGAACGTCCAGAATAGCCATAATTGCTTGCGAATTGAATAAATTAGGTGCAGAATCTTCAGAGACAACATTAAGTTTGAGACGCCTCCATTAACCATCAAGTCTAGTGGAAAGCGGCTCATCTGGCAAATGCGGGCGGCGGCCGCCCGTAATGACGGGCCATCGACGAACCTCTCAACAAGTGAGATCCGCCATGAAGAAAATCAAGCTCACACTGCTGTTTGTCCTGTTGACTGCAGGATTCGTTCCCCAATTTGTTTGGGCGCAATCGAAACCGGACGCCAAGACCGAAGCGGGCACCAAAGCACCGGCACTGAAGTCTGAAACGGCACTCCTCACGCTGGCAGATGATGCGCCCACCATGTATACGGTGGTAAAGGGCGACACCTTATGGGATATTTCCGGGCGCTTCCTGAAAGAACCCTGGCGCTGGCCAGAAATCTGGAACATGAACCGCGAACAGATCAAGGATCCGCATTGGATTTATCCGGGCGACGTGATACACCTGTCATTCGACGCGAGCGGACGTCCGATGCTGACTGTCGGTGGCGGTGCTGGTGGTATTGGCGCGGCGGGTGGGTATCAGGGTCCCGGCGGTACCGTGCGATTGGCGCCGCAGATTCGCGTGGATCGGCTGGCGCTGGCGATTCCGTCGATACCCTCCAAGGCGATTGGCCCGTTTCTGACGCTTCCGCTGGTGATTGAAGAAGGTGCCTTGGCCAATGCGCCAAAAATTGTCGCGGCTGAAGATGGCCGCGTGATTATCGGTGCGGGCAACACCGCGTACGCTGTTGGGCTCAATCCGAATTCGGGCATCAAGTGGCAGATATATCGGCCTGGCAAAACACTGGTTGACCCGGTTACCAAGGAAATTCTGGGCTACGAGGCGATCTATCTGGGGGACTCGCGCGTGAACCGATTCGGCGAAAGTTCCACGCTGGAAATTATTCGCTCAAATCAGGAAATCAATCGCGGTGATCGCCTTACGCCGACACTGGAAGCGACCTTGCCTTCGTACAGCCCGCGATCACCGGAGAAACTGCTCAAAGGTGCCGTGGTGTCGGTCATCGGCAGTGTTGAGGATGCGGCGCAATATTCGGTGGTGGCGATAAATCTGGGCAAACGCGACGGGGCCGAAGTCGGGCATGTACTGGCCACATTGCAGCGTGGCGAGACCGTGAGCACTCGGGATGACGCGGGTTCTGGCGAATCCACCTTCGGGCTCGGCAAGCTGTTTTCGGCGTTTAACGCCGACGCGGACAAGAAATCGAACGATTCGTCATCCGTGCAACATCAAGTTAAATTGCCGGATGAACGCAATGGACTGTTGTTCATTTTCCGCGTTTTCGATAAAGTTTCTTACGGTCTTGTCATGTCAAGCCGCCGACCTTTAAAAGTTGGCGACGTTGTGCAGACGCCGTAAAAAACGAAACGCCTGACGTCCCATGCCGCTACCGGGCCCGGGCGCTGAGCCTGGGGCTTGGCTTTCACTCCACCTGATCGCGGGTCTCGGCGCAGAAAGCATCCGCCGCCTGCTGCGTCAATTCGGCTCACCCCAAGCGGTACTTTCGCAGTCCCCGATCCAACTTTCGCAAATTGTCGCCCCGAAAGTGGCGACCGCGATTATCGAGGGCGCGCCCGAGGCAAAACTTGCTGCCGCCATCCGATGGCTGGAAGAAGATGGCAATCATCTTCTTACTCTGGCGGATGATGATTATCCACGCCGATTGCTGGAAATTCCCGATCCACCGGCAATCCTGTATTTAAAAGGCCGCCGCGAACTGTTGCGTGTTGCTGACGGCAATGGCATCGCGATTGTCGGCAGCCGCAATGCGACACCCGGCGGCCTGCAAAATGCGGAAGCGTTTGCGCGCGCGCTGTCACAAGCCGGAATGACGGTGATTTCCGGTATGGCGCTGGGCATTGATGCCGCAGCGCACCGCGGCGGGCTGGAAGGTGCCGGCTCCACGATAGCCGTGATCGGCACCGGTCTTGACTTGGTCTATCCGGCGCGAAACAAGGCGCTCGCGCATGCACTTGTGGAGAAGGGCCTGATTGTTTCCGAATTTGCGTTGGGTACGCCGGCAATGGCGAATAATTTCCCGCGCCGCAATCGCATCATTAGCGGGTTATCACGCGGCGTGTTGGTGGTCGAGGCCGCACTGGCATCGGGTTCGCTGATCACCGCTCGACAGGCGGCAGAGCAGGGCCGCGAAGTATTCGCGATACCCGGTTCCATTCATTCGCCGCTATCCAAGGGCTGTCATCACCTGATCAAGCAAGGTGCAAAATTGGTTGACGATGCGGCCGACATTCTTGCAGAACTGGACATGGTGCCGCGCGCCGTCGCATCGACGCAATCGCCAATCCTGCCCGCCGCCAACGAGGAAAAAATCCTTGCCGCCATGGGATACGACCCGGTCACGGTGGACACCTTGATTTCGCTCACCGGTGAGGACGCCGCAATGATCATGTCGCGGCTGACAGAACTTGAACTCGGCGGCACCATTGCCTCGATGCCAGGCGGAAAATATCAGCGATTGGGTTGAGCGGGTTTCCAAAGCGCCTGAATCGGCGAGATTGCCGCGATATCGCGAAAATTGATGCCGGTTTTCACAGCACGAATGAATTCCGCGCTTGCGGTAAAAGGGAAACCCTGCTTATCATTTGTCCCCTTTCGGCGGATTTCTGGTTCGCCGTCCTACAATTTTGCATTTCCGAGCACCTTATTTTATGGGCAAGTCCCTCATCATTGCGGAAAAACCGTCCGTCGCAAACGACATCGCGAAGGCGCTGGGCGGTTTCACCAAACAAAAAGATTTTTTTGAAAGTGACGACTATGTGCTGTCGTCGGCGGTCGGCCATCTGGTTGAAATCGGCATGCCCGAGGAGGAGGAAGTCAAGCGCGGCAAATGGACATTTGCCCATCTGCCGGCGATCCCGTCCTACTTTCAGTTGAAGCCAATTGAAAAATCCGAAGACCGGCTGAAATTATTGCTGAAGCTCTTGAAGCGCAAGGATGTCGATGGCCTCATCAACGCCTGCGACGCGGGCCGCGAAGGCGAGTTGATCTTTCGCTACATCTATCAGTACGCGAAGGCCAAACAGCCGATCAAGCGGCTGTGGCTGCAATCGATGACGCAAGGTGCCATTCGCGAAGGCTTCAAGAATCTGGCGGAAGGCGTGGCTTATGAACCGCTGGCCGATGCCGCCGTCTGCCGCTCCGAATCCGACTGGCTGGTCGGAATCAATGGCACGCGCGCCATGACCGCGTTCAATTCCAAATCCGGCGGCTTTCAGCTCACCACGGTGGGCCGCGTGCAGACGCCGACGCTTGCGGTGCTGGTGGAACGTGAAGAAAAAATCAAGGCGTTCCGTTCGCGCGATTACTGGGAGGTGCATGGATCATTCGCGGCGCTCGCGGGTGATTATCCGGGCCGCTGGTTTGACGAGAAATTCAAGAAGCCGGAAGACGACGAGGCACTGCGCGCCGAGCGTTTATGGGATGAAAAGCGTGCGCGCGCAATCGTCACAAAGTGTCTCGGCAAAACCGGTATCGCGGAAGAAGAGGCCAAACCGACCACCCAGGCGTCGCCACTTTTGTTCGACCTCACATCATTGCAGCGCGAAGCCAATTCACGCTTTGGGTTTTCCGCCAAGACCACGTTGGGATTGGCGCAGGCGCTGTATGAAAAACACAAGGTGTTGACCTATCCGCGCACCGATGCGCGCGCGCTGCCGGAGGACTATATCGACACCGTGAAAGATACGTTGAATATGTTGAAAGA
This sequence comes from Betaproteobacteria bacterium, assembly GCA_031367575.1. GTDB lineage: Bacteria > Pseudomonadota > Gammaproteobacteria > Burkholderiales > Usitatibacteraceae > UKL13-2. Next base: position 6,251 of record JANLQC010000171.1, read on the forward strand.
GGGCGACTATCAGGTGTTCGCCAAGAAAATTCTCGATGAAAGATGGGTCAAGCCCAACAAGCGTATTTTTGATAACACAAAAATTTCGGATCACTTCGCCATCATCCCGACGCAGCAGGCACCGAAGACGCTAAACGAAATCGAGGCCAAGCTTTACGATTTTGTCGTCAAGCGTTTTCTGGCGGTGTTTTACCCGAGCGCGGAATTTCTGCAAACAACGCGCATCACGCGAGTTGAAGGCGAGGCGTTCAAATCCGAGGGCAAGGTGTTGATGAATGCGGGCTGGCTCGCGGTCTATGGCCGCGAGATCGATGATGACAGCACCACGATGGCCGCGATCAAACCCAGGGAACAGGTTAAGGCGGTGGAAGTCAAATCGGTTGCCAATCAAACCAAGCCGCCCGCGCGATTCTCGGAGGCAACACTGCTCTCCGCGATGGAGGGCGCCGGGAAAATGATCGATGACGAAGAGCTTCGCGCGGCCATGAAAGAAAAAGGGCTTGGCACGCCGGCCACGCGCGCGGCGATCATTGAAGGGCTCATTTACGAAAAATACGTACACCGCGAAGGCCGCGAACTGATCCCGACCGCCAAAGCCTCATCGCTGATGATTGCCCTGCATGGACTCGGCATCCCCGAACTCTATTCTCCGGAAATGACGGCCGAATGGGAGCAGAAATTGGCGCTCATGCAGCAAGGCAAACTGTCGCGCAAGAAATTCATGGCGGGCATCGTGGAAATGACTGAGCACATTGTTGGCCAAGCGAAGAATTTCGAACACGACACCATCCCGGGTGACTTCGGTGCCATCGCCGCGCCCTGCCCGAAGTGCGGCGGCGAAGTGCATGAGAACTACAAGAAATTTCAATGTCAGGCCTGCGATTTCGCCTTCTGGAAAATTCTGGCAAGCCGCCAACTTGAGCCACATGAAGCCGAGGCGCTGATCATCAAGAAAGAAATCGGCCCGCTGGAAGGTTTTCGCAGTCGATTGGGGCGCTCATTCTCGGCAAACCTGATTCTCAATAAGGAATTTGTGATCGAGTTTTCCTGGGGTGACGCCAGCAATGACGAAGACGGTGAAGGCCCGGATTTTTCGGCTCAGGAATCGTTGGGGCCATGTCCCAAATGCCAGTCGCGCGTGTTTGAAACGCCCAACGCCTATACCTGCGAGAAAGCGGTGGGTGCCGCAAAAACCTGCGATTTCCGTTCGGGCCGCACGATATTGAAGCGCGTCATCACCCGCGAAGAAATGATGAAGTTGCTGGAAACCGGAAAATCGCCATTATTGGAAAAGTTCATCTCCAAGAAAGGCCGCCCGTTTTCTGCGTATCTGGTGCGCCAGCCTGACGGCAAGATCGGCTTCGAGTTTGAAGAACGTGTCGCGAAGGCGGGCACCAAGGGTGCGAAGGCGGCGCCGGCTAGTGCCGCAGCGTTGCGGGTGCTTGGCAATCATCCCGATGACGATCAGGTCATTTCCATTTTTTCCGGTCGCTATGGCCCGTATGTGAAGCATGGTGCCGCCAACGCGACCATTCAGGACAAGGACAAAATCGACTCGCTCACACTGGAAGAGGCGGTCGAGCTACTGGCGGAAAAATTCGGTGCGCCGGCAAAGAAAAAAGTGGCAAAGAGCACTACCAAGTCGGCCACCAAATCTGTCGCAACCACGCGCCGTAAAAAGGCAGCGTAGCCCCCGAAAACACACAAAATGCCAGCATTGGTGCGCTTTCCAGACCGAAACCGTCCAGAAAGCCGCGCCAGTGCTAGGGTCTCCTAAATATCAAGATTGTTGACGATCAGCGCGTTCGTTTCAATAAACGCACGCCGCGGCTCTACATCGTCGCCCATCAAGGTGGTAAATATTTCATCCGCCCCGATGGCGTCCTCGATCTGCACGCGGTGAAGAATGCGCACCTTGGGATCCATCGTCGTTTCCCAAAGTTGCTCCGGATTCATTTCTCCCAGACCCTTGTAGCGTTGAATGTACATGCTGTCTTTGGCTTGATTGAGCAGCCACTCGAGCGCGTCACCAAAATTTTTCACTGACAATGATTTTTCGCCACGGCGAATTTCAGCCCCTTCGCGTACCAGACCACCCAACATCAGTGACGTTTTGACAATTTGTTCGTAGTCGCCGGTTTCAATGAACGTATTGTCGATCACGGTTTCGCGGGTATTTCCATGCAACGTTTTCACGCAACGCAACCGATATGCGTCATGCACCTCATCCTGCTCGACCTTGATGGCAATCGAACCCAAACCGACCGCATCACTCAGCCACACCGCACCCTTTGAGGCACCTTCCGCGCTGGAGAGATCGATGCGTGGGCAATTCAGCAGCCCGCGCAGCACTTCTGGATCCAATGTGCGCGAAAGGCGGCTGATTACCGCGTCGGTCATCAAGAACTCGTTGGCGATATTGGCGAGCGCATCGCCCGCAATAATCGCGCCGCCGCCACCCGGGTTGAGCGCGGCGTCATTGAGTGCCTTGCCCAGTTGTGCGGACTTCAACTCCAGTTCATCCTTCAAATATCGTTCTTCCTTGCCCATCTTTATTTTGTAGAGCGGCGGCTGGGCAATGTAGATGTAGCCGTTTTCCACCAGCGGCAGCATCTGCCGATAGAAAAATGTCAGCAGCAAGGTGCGGATATGCGCGCCGTCGACGTCCGCGTCGGTCATGATAATAATTCGGTGATAGCGAAGCTTGTCGTGATTGAAGTCATCCTTGCCGATGCCGGCACCGAGTGCCGTGATCAGCGTGGCAATTTGTTCGGAGGAAATCACTTTGTCGATGCGCGCTTTTTCGACGTTCAGCACCTTGCCGCGCAGCGGCAAAATTGCCTGAAATTTCCGGTCTCGTCCCTGTTTGGCCGAGCCGCCGGCCGAATCGCCTTCGACAATATAAATTTCGCAGAGTGACGGATCTTTTTCCTGACAATCGGCCAATTTACCCGGCAATCCGACGCCATCCAGCACACCTTTGCGGCGCGTGAGTTCGCGAGCCTTGCGGGCCGCCTCGCGCGC
>JANLQC010000204.1:0-2769 GCA_031367575.1 Betaproteobacteria bacterium
CCTTTCCCCGGGCAATCCGGAATCGACACCTGGACCTATCAGGGTAGCGGGGAAGGACCGACCGCAGGACTGAGCACCACTGTCCGCACGGCGAGTGTAGTCATCGCGGCCTCGGCGACACCTTCCCCGCTGGATTACTCCGACATGTGGTGGGTGGGCGAAACCGAGAATGGTTGGGGTATGTCAATCCAGCAGCACGGAAACATTCAATTCAATGCGATTTATGTCTACGATGCGACGGGAAAGCCCACTTGGTACGTGATGCCGACCGGCACCTGGAACGCCAATTTCACCACCTATACCGGGCTTATCTATCAGCCAACGTCGGCACCACTCAATAGCTACAACCCGGACAGTTTTCTGGTCGGCACATCACCCGGCAGCGTGACGCTGACATTCACCTCAAGTTCAACCGCAACCCTGCAATACACGATCAACAATGTGTCCGGAACCAAATCCCTGAAGCGACAGGAATTCACCGGCGGCAGCGCGCCGATGGTGGTCAGCGATATCTGGTGGGCGGGTATCGCGCAAAATGGCTGGGGCATCAATCTTGTCCAGCATGGCGGCATCGTGTTTGGTGTCTGGTACACCTACGGCCTCGATGGAAAACCGATTTGGTATGTGTTGCCGAATGGCACCTGGTCCGGCAACACCTATTCCGGCGCTCTCTACAGCACCACCGGCTCGGTGTGGCTGGGGGCCAATTACAATCCGGCGCTGTTGACGCCAAAGGAAGTCGGGACGCTGAGTTTTGTTTTCACAAATTCCAGCAACGCGACCATGAATTACTCGTTTAGCGACGGGCCGTTTGTGGGCACGACACAGTCGAAAACCATTTTGCGGATGTCTTTTTAGGCCGCAGGAGTCATTTGATTGAGCGAACGAGATCCTTCCCCTTGCTCAGGATGACGGTGAATTGTGGGTTTATTGCGGGCGATAAACACGAGGACTGTAGCGGGTTTCGGGGCATTTACCGTTGGCGATCCGCACCAGTGCTGGTGTTTTTCAATTCGCACAATTGTTTCATCGACGCGGAACGTCCGCTGTTGCCAACATCAAATGCGCATGCCAAAGCCGTTGCCCCATGGTAAACACGATCACCGCAATAAACACCCACGTCCACCAAATCAGCCGCTCGGGGTCGAGCACCATCAACGAGAGGCAGATGAAGGCTTCGGTGCGCTCGCCCAGACCCGGTGCATAGTGAAATGACTTGACGGATTGGTTCGCGACCGCGGCAGCGATGGACAGGAATAGCGACATCGCAATCGCGATGATGCCGGCCAATATCAGCAACTCGAAACGCGCGTCGGGGTGGTGCCAACCGAGTGCCGCAATCACGGCGATTTCAACGACACGGTCGAAAGTGATATCCAGAATGGCGCCGAGCGGACTCGGTTTGGTGAGCCGCGCCAGCGTGCCATCGGCGGCATCGATTGTGCCGGAAACCCACAGCACCAAACAGCCGGAGATCGGGTTGCCCGTCAATACCAGCAGCGCCGCCACCAATCCGGTCAGCATGCCCGCCATGGTCAACGCATTCGCACTGATGCCGATCGCCTGACAGGCGCGGGCAATGGCATCGAGGATGGGTTGAACCCACTTTCTTGCGTTGGTATCGAGCATGTTTCGCAACACTCCGTCAATGCGGTGGGTAAAAGTTTTGCGGGCTAAAGTCGGCTGGCACTGGCAGAATGGATTGTCGAGCCAGATTGTGCGTCCCGCGAGGTCGCGTTCCGGTTCATGCCGACCAGTGTCCGCCAATCGGTGCAACACAAAACACGCGTAGTTTATTCCGGGAATCCCGTCATGCCATTTACTTACAATGTTGTCTCCGGCGCATCGGCCGACCGGCTCGAAAAACTCATCGAAGAACGATTGATTCCCGGTGCCGACAAATCGGTGATCGATCGGCGCATCTGGCGGCTGTTTGGCGAGACCTGGGCGGTGATGTACACCGATCTCGCCGGCTTTTCGCGCAACGTGGCGGAATTTGGCATTGTGCATTTCCTGCAAACGATTTACGAATCGCATCGCCTGCTGGTACCGCTGATCGAGCTGGACAATGGCATTCTGCTCAAGACCGAGGGCGACAGCCTGATTGTCATGTTTCGCCACATCAATGACGCGCTGCGTTGTGCATTGGCGATGCAGCGCTGCACCCGCCAATACAACGAAGCGCGCATTGACGAAGAGAAAGTGTTGTTGTGCGTCGGCATCGGCTACGGTGAAGTGCTGCGCATCGGCGACGCGGATATTTTCGGTGCTGAAGTCAACGCCGCCTGCAAGTTGGGCGAAGATGTCGCCAAGCCAGGTGAGGTTCTCCTGACTGGCGCTGCCGCTCGCAAAGCGCGGTTGCCCGCCGAAACAAGGCTGGAACCGATTGCGACGGTGCCGGCCGGCGCGGATTCGGCGTTCATGCTGGTTTTTCAATAGTCCCTGGCACTCATGTCACTCGGTTAAGCCCATGACGCCCCGGAAAACGGATGGGTGGATGGATGGAGCGCAGCGATACCCATCGTTCTTGCGAGGAGCCAAGATGGGTATCGCTGCGCTCCACCCATCCTACGGAACTGGCGCCACTCGCTTAACCGAGTGACATGGATCCCTGGCACGTTTTTCAAACGGAATAGCCAGCACATTTCGCGCCGCAAAAAACGGAAAATTTGAAAGTCAAACATGATTGCACGCACGCTTTTCACTCCCGATCACGACACCTTTCGCGACAGCTTCCGGACGTTTCTGGAACGCGACGTGGCACCGCAT